>NZ_JBDFXP010000056.1:0-28020 GCF_040911965.1 Phocaeicola sp. RTP21359st1_B8_RTP21360_211022 | reverse complement strand
TCGTTTTCATACTTTTTTGATCGTTACAAAGTTAATATCAAGCGAGTTGTCCTCAGGTATGAAAAACTGTGCAAATTGCTGAAATAGAATCTGTTGTGCCGTTTCTTGTTCCTGTTATATCAGTAACGATATGGGAACTGAAGTCTTTCGCAGCTTTTAGCGGACCTCCTTTTTCAGCTTATGCAGTATTATGAGTTAAACACCTAACTGCTTAATAGACTGCATTTTTGCTGTATTATCATCAACCTTGCTTTTTCTTGCTGCGTTTACTTTAAGAATAGCGTTTGTATGATGTGGCGGCAGAAACAGATTTCTGCCGCCACACATTCTTTTTAACCGTATTATCACCGCTTTACAGAGTAAAATTCGTAATTTTGCAATCGGTAAAAAGAAATAAATCAATGGATTTTAAGTACGACGTTATTGTAATAGGCGCCGGACACGCAGGCTGTGAAGCAGCCGCGGCCGCAGCCAACATGGGTTCGAAGACCTGCCTGATTACCATGGATATGAACAAAATCGGGCAAATGAGTTGTAACCCTGCCGTAGGTGGCATCGCCAAGGGACAAATCGTAAGAGAGATAGACGCATTAGGTGGCTACATGGGACTGGTTACAGACCGTACAGCCATACAGTTCCGTATGCTCAACCGCTCCAAAGGTCCCGCTATGTGGAGCCCCCGCGCCCAATGTGACCGCGGCAAGTTTATCTGGGCATGGCGCGAGATTCTGGAGAATACTCCCAATCTGCACATTTGGCAAGATACCGTAGAAGAACTAATCGTGGAAAACGGCGAAGCGACTGGAGTCATGACTTGCTGGGGAGTGACTTTCCATGCTAAATGTATCGTGCTCACCGCAGGAACCTTCCTGAACGGACTGATGCACATCGGGCATAAACAACTGGCAGGAGGACGCATGGCCGAACCTGCCTCCTACCATCTGACCGAATCAATCACCCGCCACGGAATCACCGCCGGACGCATGAAGACCGGTACGCCTGTCCGCATAGACGGGCGCAGCGTACACTACGACCTGATGGAAACACAGGACGGAGAAAACGACTTCCATCGCTTTTCGTTCATGAGCGAACCGCGCAAACTGAAACAACTGCAATGCTGGACCTGCTTTACCAACGAAGAGGTACACGAGATACTACGGAAAGGTCTGCCCGACTCTCCCCTTTTCAACGGACAAATCCAAAGCATCGGACCGCGTTATTGTCCCAGTATAGAAACCAAAATCGTAACCTTCCCCGACAAGCCGCAACATCAGCTTTTCCTGGAACCCGAAGGAGAAACCACACAGGAACTTTACCTGAACGGGTTCTCTTCTTCACTGCCCATGGACATACAGTTGGCGGCATTAAAGAAAGTACCCGCATTTAAGGACTTGGTAGTCTATCGTCCGGGATACGCCATCGAATATGATTACTTCGACCCCACCCAACTGAAACATACGTTGGAATCGAAAATAATCAAGAACCTGTTCCTTGCCGGACAAGTAAACGGAACTACCGGTTACGAAGAAGCAGGCGGACAGGGAATCATTGCCGGCATCAACGCACACATCAATTGCCACGGTGGCGAACCGTTCACACTGGGACGGGACGAGGCCTACATCGGTGTCTTGATTGACGATCTGGTTACAAAAGGTGTGGACGAACCTTATCGTATGTTCACCTCCCGTGCCGAATACCGCATCCTGCTCCGACAAGACGATGCAGATATGCGCCTTACCGAACGCGCCTACAAGCTGGGACTGGTAAAACAAGACCGTTACGAACATCTTTGCAGCAAACGGGAAGCCGTGAACCAAATCATCGACTTTGCCAAAACCTTCTCCATCAAAGCCGCATTAATCAATGATGCTTTGGAAAGTTTGGGTACTGCCCGTCTGACACACGGCTGCAAACTAATCGACCTGCTGAACCGTCCACAGATTACCATCGAAAATATAGCCGGCCACATTCCGGCTTTCAAAGCCATGCTGGACCAAATTACCGACCGTAAAGAAGAAGTGATTGAAGCTGCCGAAGTGCTGATCAAATACCAAGGATACATTGACCGCGAACGAATGATCGCCGACAAGATACATCGTCTGGAAGCCATCCGCATCAAAGGCAAGTTCGATTACAACTCATTGAATTCGCTCTCTACCGAAGCCCGGCAGAAACTGATGAAGATAGATCCCGAAACTTTGGCCCAAGCCAGCCGCATACCGGGTATCTCTCCTAGCGACATCAATGTCTTACTAGTCCTGCTGGGACGGTGAAACAAGGTATGTTTCACGTGAAACAAGTAATTTAATAGACAAACAATAAAATACTGGTTATGAGCAAAGAAACGCTTAAAGCAAACTTAAGAGAAATTCCAGATTTCCCCATTCCGGGAATTCTGTTTTACGATGTGACAACCCTGTTCAAAAACCCCGAATGCTTGCAGGAAATACTAGATACTCTATACGAGATGTACAAGGACAAAGGCATCACCAAAGTAGTAGGTATTGAATCGCGTGGCTTCATTATGGGTGGTGCGCTGGCGGCACGGTTAGGTGCCGGATTCGTGATGGCACGCAAGCCGGGCAAACTTCCCGCAGAAGTAGTAGAGGAAACATACGCAAAAGAGTATGGAACCGACACCATTCAGATACATAAAGACGCCATCGATGAGAACGACGTGGTTCTGCTGCACGATGATTTATTGGCTACCGGCGGAACCATGGCGGCCACTCATCGCTTGGTACAAAGATGTGGCGCCAAAAAGATTTTCATCAATTTCATTATCGAACTGGGAGGTCTGAACGGCAGAAAGGCATTCCCCGAAGATATCACGGTGGATACACTGCTTACTTTATAGTGTCACACAACATGTCCGTCAAAACGGGCCCCATCATCGTTCACAATAAAAAGAGATCTATGGAATGAGATGGACGATGAAACCGAAAGATATATATCTTCAGGCTGTAAGATATATAATGTTACAGCTTGAAGATATATAATGTTACAACCGAAAGATATAGGATGTTGCGGTTGCAACATCAACTCAAGAAACAGTTCTGCCAACCGGCAATATTCAATAAGCATGTATGGAAAAAGAAGAGATTACAACCAATGATTATCTGAAAGGAATTGTACTAAACCTGCCCGACAGCCCCGGCATTTACCAATACTTGAACTCCGAAGGAACCATTATCTACGTTGGAAAGGCAAAAAACCTGAAGCGCAGAGTCTCTTCTTATTTTAATAGAGAACACCCCAACGGCAAGACACGATTGCTGGTCAGCAAAATTGCAGATATCCGTTATATCGTGGTAAAAACAGAAGAAGACGCCCTTTTACTCGAAAACAACCTGATAAAGAAATACAAGCCACGTTACAATGTATTGCTGAAAGATGACAAGACTTACCCCTCTATTTGTGTAAGCAACGAATATTTCCCACGTATCTTCAAAACCCGGCAAGTCATCCGCAACGGGTCCTCTTATTATGGTCCGTACAGTCACATGCCCTCCATGCTTGCCGTGATGGACTTGATCAAAAAGCTCTACCCCATCCGTACCTGCAAACTCAATCTAAGTCCCGAAAACATTCGCGCCGGCAAGTTCAACGTATGTCTGGAATATCACATAAAGAACTGCAAAGGGCCCTGCATCGGGCAGCAGTCACACGAGGAATACATGAAGAATATCGGTGAAATCAAAAATATTCTGAAAGGAGATACCCAGATTGTAAGTGACCTGCTGATGGAAGAGATGCAAGCGCTTGCTGCCGAAATGAAATTTGAGGAAGCACAGAAAATAAAAGAGAAATATGACTTGATAGAAAACTATCGTTCCAAGAGCGAAGTCGTTAATTCCATCATTCATAATGTGGATGTGTTCTCCATTGAAATGGAAGAAAATTCAGCCTATATCAACTATCTGCATATCACAAACGGATGCATCAACCAAGCCTTCACCTTCGAATACAAGAAACGTCTGAACGAAACGAAAGAAGAACTTCTACAATTGGGCATTATTGAGATGCGTGAACGATATAAGAGCACTTCCCGCGAAATCATCGTACCTTTTGAACTGGATATGGAGATGAACAATGTATCCTTTACCGTTCCCCAACGAGGAGAAAAGAAGCATTTGCTGGATCTTTCCGTAATGAACGTGAAACAGTATAAAGTGGACCGCTTGAAACAGGCGGAAAAGTTGAATCCTGAACAAAGAAGCGTCCGTCTGATGAAAGAAATCCAGGAGCAGCTGCACATGAAAAAACTACCGAACCACATCGAATGTTTCGATAATTCCAATATTCAAGGCTCGGACGCGGTGGCCGCCTGCGTCGTTTTCAAAAAGGCGAAACCAAGCAAGAAGGAGTACCGGAAATACATCATCAAGACTGTGACCGGACCCGACGATTACGCCTCGATGAAAGAGGTGGTACGCCGCCGGTATAGCCGTGCCATAGAGGAAGGTTCCCCCCTGCCCGACCTCATCATTACCGACGGTGGAAAGGGGCAAATGGAAGTGGTGAGAGAAGTGATAGAGGACGAACTTCATCTGGATATCCCCATAGCCGGACTGGCCAAAGACCGCAAGCACCGTACCTCGGAATTGTTATACGGATTCCCTCCGCTGACCATCGGTGTGAAGCAAAGCACTCCCTTGTTCCATCTGTTGGAAAACATACAGAACGAGGTACACCGCTTCGCCATCACCTTCCACCGGGACAAACGAAGCAAGAGTCAGGTGGCGTCCGCCTTGGACAATATCAAGGGAATAGGCGAAAAAAGAAAGACCGCCCTGCTGAAAACATTCAAAAGCGTCAGCCGCATCAGGCAAGCCTCACTGGAAGAGATTGCGGCCGTGGTAGGTGAAGCAGCCGCTAAAAATATCAAAGAAAATCTCACAGAATAAAAGGGATTTCCTACCTTTGCATACATCTACTACAGGGACATGCTCTGCCTCGTATCAGTCCAGGCAAGAAGCCGGCAACATATTGTCCATTGTAGAAGCGGAGACATTACCGATAAACAACTAGAATTTTTCTAACAAGAAATTAAAGAATATAAATATGAGAGTAGTTATTCAACGAGTAAGCCACGCCTCTGTTACCATAGAAGGCGTATGCAAATCGGCGATAAAAGAAGGATTCATGATATTGGTTGGCATTGAAGAAGCTGATACACAAGAAGATGCCGACTGGTTATGCAAAAAAATAATAGGACTGAGAGTCTTTGACGATGAAAATGGAGTCATGAATAAATCTATCCTAGAGGTAGGAGGCAACATATTGGTGATCAGCCAATTCACACTACACGCATCTACAAAAAAAGGCAACCGTCCCTCCTATATCCGTGCTGCAAAGCACGATGTAGCCATCCCCCTCTACAATTATTTCTGCCAAGAACTGAGCATCGGTCTGGGCAAAGAAGTAGGAACCGGAGAATTCGGAGCAGACATGAAAGTTGAACTTCTGAACAACGGTCCTGTTACTATATGTATGGACACCAAAAACAAGGAATAATGACACTGGAAGAAGCACAAAAAGAAGTGGACCGCTGGATTAAAACGTATGGTGTACGTTACTTCAGCGAACTGACCAATATGGCCGTTCTGACCGAGGAAGTAGGCGAACTGGCACGTGTGATGGCACGCAAATACGGAGATCAGTCTTTCAAGCAAGGAGAGAAAGACAACCTTGCCGATGAAATGGCAGATGTACTGTGGGTCCTTATCTGTCTGGCCAACCAGACCGGAGTAAACCTGACCGAAGCCTTCCGTCAAAACTTGGAGAAGAAAACAAATAGAGATAAAGACAGACATAAAAACAATCCCAAATTATAAAGAATTATGGAACATAATCACGAATTCGAAGGTGGACATGAACATCGTCATGACCACGATCATGGACCTGAGCACAGCAAGTACGAAGAAGCACTTGCCAAGTATAACATCCGTTTGCACGATGAGGATGTAAAAGCGAAAACTGCCCTACTCATCGAAAAACATGTAGCAGAAAACAATACACCGGACGTAAAGAAATTCCTGTTCCATTGCATTGACCTAACCACTTTAAAGTGTACTGATTCAGATGAAAGTGTAATGAAATTCACCGGAAAAGTAAATGAATTTGTTGACAAGTACCCCGATCTGGACAATGTAGCCGCAATCTGTGTATATCCTAATATGGCAGAAGTAGTCAACGACACCTTGGAAGCAGATCATGTAAACATAGCCTGTGTATCGGGCGGTTTCCCCTCCTCGCAAACCTTTACCGAAGTAAAGGTAGCCGAAACAGCCATGGCTCTCCATACCGGAGCCGATGAGATAGATATCGTTATCCCGGTAGGCAAGTTCCTGAGTGGGGATTACGAAGGAATGTGTGATGAAATAGAAGAATTAAAAGCTGTATGTGGTGAGCATCACCTGAAAGTGATCTTGGAAACCGGAGCACTGGGAAGCGCATCCAACATCAAAAAAGCGTCCATTCTATCGATGTATTCCGGAGCCGATTTCATCAAGACCTCTACCGGAAAGGAAAACCCCGCCGCTACTCCTGAAGCTGCCTTGGTGATGTGCGAGGCTATCAAAGAATACTATATGACAACAGGCCGCAAAGTAGGATTCAAACCCGCCGGAGGAATTAATACCGTACACGATGCTTTGGTTTACTATACCATTGTAAAAGAAGTGTTAGGTGAAGAATGGCTGACAAACGAGTTATTCCGCTTAGGAACAAGCCGCCTGACCAATCTGCTTCTCTCAGAAATTGTAGGTCAAGAAACCAAGTTCTTCTAAACAAAGAACTGTTTCACTATTTAAATAACAACCACATTTAAAGTGACCGGAATGAGCTTTATCTATTCCGGTTATTTTAAAGGTAAACCTTCTACCAAAGAAAGGCGTACCTCAAAAAGTTCGGGCGTGATCCTTATTGTATAAAGGACTACGCCCGAACTTTTTGAAGTACATATCTTCAACAATCGTACTATTTATCTCTTTCAATCACATAATCAATATAAGCAGTCAAAGCATCTTTTACAGCTTGACCGGCTGATTGTGGAAGTAAAGCCAACGCTTTATTACGATAATCCACCATTGCCTGCCTGGCATACTCTATCCCTCCCTTCACCTTAGTATATTCGATGAAACGGGCAATATCTTCATCCGAAGCGTCTAATGCCCGGATACGTAGCGCCAGTTTCCGCATCTCCTCATCATCAAACATATTCAACACATACAAAGCCGGCAATGTCAGCTTCCCTTCACGCATATCGTTCCCGGTAGGTTTACCTATCTCATCAGAAGAATAATAGTCGAAAATATCATCCTTTATCTGGAAAGCAATACCAATCATTTCGCCAAACAGACGAGCATTTTTCACCATTTCATCGGATGCATGCACCGAAATAGCCCCCGCTTCCGCACTGGCAGTAAACAATGCAGCCGTCTTTTTACGAATGACATCATAATACACTTCTTCCGAGAACTCAGAAGCATTAATATTCGCCAATTGAATAATCTCGCCTTCAGATAAGTTCTGTCCCAAACAAGCCACCAAATCTACAATTGTAATCTCGCGGGTCATGGCAGAATGCTTCAGGCTGGTTGCCAGCATATAGTCGCCTACCAGAACCGACACCTTATTATTATAGATAGCATTTACCGAAGACTGCCCACGGCGCTTGTCACTCTCATCCACCACATCATCGTGCACCAGGCTGGCCGTATGGAGCAACTCCAATGAAAGAGCCGCATGAAGCGTAGAATCATTGATTTCACCGAATAATTTAGCAATCAACAACGCCAATATGGGACGCATCATCTTGCCATTTCTCTGCTTAATATAGGATAACACCTCACTAAGTAAAGAATTGGAACTTTGGAGCGAAGAGTCAAACAACCTTCTAAATTCCTCAAACTCCTTGTCAATAGGCAATTTGATTTGCTGTAATTTGTCCATGCAGGTTAATTTGTGCACAAAAGTAGTAATAAAAGACGGAATACGGTATTTTTTTGTACTTTTACAATGAAAAAACTAAAGATTTTTAAGAATGGACAAACTTTTTCTATTAGATGCTTATGCATTAATATACCGTGCGTATTACGCTTTCATCAAAAGCCCGCGTATTAACTCCAAGGGTTTCAACACTTCAGCCGTACTGGGATTTGTCAATACACTGGAAGAGGTCTTGAAGAAAGAAAATCCTACGCACATCGGTGTGGCATTTGATCCCGCCGGTCCCACCTTCCGGCACGAAGCCTATGAACAGTATAAGGCACAACGTGAAGAAACACCCGAAGTAATCCGTTTGTCCGTACCCATTATAAAGGATATTATACGGGCCTACCGTATTCCTATTCTGGAAGTACCGGGATACGAGGCCGATGACGTGATCGGTACACTGGCCACCGAAGCCGGCAAACGGGGGATCACTACTTATATGATGACACCGGACAAAGACTATGGCCAACTGGTGGGCGGAAATGTCTTCATGTACCGTCCCAAGCATACAGGCGGTTTTGAAGTGATGGGAATAGAAGAGGTAAAGGCAAAGTTCGATATCCAGTCACCCGCACAAGTCATTGATATGCTGGGACTGATGGGCGATAGTTCCGACAACATTCCCGGTTGTCCGGGCGTGGGCGAGAAAACAGCACAAAAGTTAATCGCGCAATATGGCAGCATCGAGAACCTCCTCTCCCACTCTGCCGAACTGAAAGGAGCCTTGAAGACCAAAGTGGAAACTAACCGGAAAATGATTGAGTTCTCCAAGTTTCTGGCAACTATCAAGATTGATGTCCCCATCGCTTTGAACATGGACGAACTGAAAAGAGAAGAACCGAATGAAGAGGAACTACGGAAGATTTTTGAAGAGATGGAGTTCCGTACCCTCATCGACCGCGTTTTCAACCGAGACAAGAAATCCGCCTTCGCCGGAACATACACCGATGCGACCGGAAACGACCCGCAAGGACGAAACCGTACACCGGGAGGAAGCGCCCGGCAGGGAAATACGCCGAACGGTTCGGGACAACTCTCCCTTTTCGGCGAACCAGCTTCGAACGGTGAATCACCCGCTTCCCCGTCTTCTCCTCAAGGCAATCTCTTTGCAGAATTTACCGACGGAGGGACGGAAAGTGAGAAATATTCGAATCTAGCATGTTTAGATAATTTAAAATACGACTATCAACTCGTTGATACAGAAGAGAAAAGAACTGAATTATTACAAGACTTACTTACAAAAGAAATTTTCAGTCTAGACACAGAAACAACAGGAACCGATCCCATCACCGCAGAACTCGTGGGAATGAGCTTCAGCTATGCCGAAAATCAAGCATTTTATGTTCCTGTACCTGCCGATCGGGCTGAAGCGCAAAAAATAGTTAATGAGTTCCGGCCGGCTTTCGAAAAAGAAGGAGTATTGAAAGTAGGGCAAAATATAAAATACGATATGCTGGTACTGGGCAACTACGGAACCGAAGTGCGCGGTCCCCTGTTCGATACCATGGTGGCACATTATGTACTACAACCGGAATTGCGTCACAACATGGACTACCTTGCCGAAATCTACCTGCATTATCAGACTATCCACATCGAAGAACTGATTGGTCCTAAAGGCAAAGGTCAAAAGAATATGCGCGACCTCTCCCCCGAAGCTATCTATAAGTACGCATGCGAGGATGCTGATGTCACACTGAAATTGAAAAACATCTTGGAACAGGAATTGAAAACCAACGATGCGGAAAAACTCTTCTACGAAATAGAAATGCCCCTGGTACCCGTACTTGCTTATATGGAACGCAACGGTGTACGTGTAGACACTGAAGCCTTAAAACAGACCTCGGAACATTTCACCGCCCGCATGAACCAAATAGAAGAAGAAGTGCACCAACTGGCAGGTACGGATTTCAACATAGCTTCACCCAAACAGGTAGGTGAAGTGCTTTTTGACAAACTGCGCATCGTGGAGAAGGCCAAGAAAACCAAAACCGGACAATATGTCACCAGTGAAGAAGTATTGGAAAGTCTGCGAGGAAAACACGAAATAGTAGGCAAGATATTGGAACACCGCGGTCTGAAGAAGCTTCTCGGTACTTATATTGATGCTCTGCCCCTATTGATTAATAAAGAAACAGGTAAAATTCATACTTCGTTCAATCAAACGGTCACTGCTACCGGCCGGCTCAGTTCCAGCAACCCGAACCTTCAGAACATCCCTATCCGCAACGAAGACGGCAAGGAAATCCGTAAGGCTTTCATCCCCGATGATGGCTGCGAATTTTTCTCCGCCGACTATTCACAGATTGAGCTACGCATTATGGCACACCTTAGCGGAGATGCCAATATGATAGAGGCTTTCAAGGAAGGAGATGACATTCATGCCGCCACCGCAGCAAAAGTATATAAGATAAGTATAGACAAAGTTACCCGCGAACAACGCAGTAAAGCAAAAACAGCTAATTTCGGTATCATCTACGGCATCAGCGTATTCGGACTGGCAGAACGTATGAATGTAGACCGCAAAGAGGCAAAAGAACTAATAGACGGCTACTTCGAAACTTATCCCCAAATAAAGGAATATATGGACAAAAGCATTGACCTTGCCCGCGGACAAGGATATATTGAAACCATATTCGGCCGTAAACGATATCTTCCGGATATCAATTCCAGAAATTCGGTTGTGCGCGGATATGCCGAACGGAATGCCATCAATGCTCCTATCCAGGGAAGTGCAGCCGATATTATCAAGGTAGCTATGGTACGCATATACCAGCGCTTTCAATCTGAAAGTATAAAGTCCAAAATGATACTTCAGGTACATGATGAGTTAAATTTCAGCGTTCTACCCGAAGAAAAGGAAAAAGTACAGAAGATTGTGATTGAAGAGATGGAAAATGCCTACCGTATGCAAGTACCTTTACGCGCAGACTGCGGTTGGGGAAGCAACTGGCTTGAAGCGCATTAAAGCATACATAAACCAACTATTAGCAAGATAGATAGTACTATATGTAAAGTATTTATATCATAAAAGCTCAATGGTATTTTCCAATCCATTGAGCTTTTCATTTACCATCCCAAACATAAATGGAAAACACAAAGACAAGACAATTATAACAAATATCCCTTATGCAATTCTTAATATTTGTTTAATCAGTGACATTTTGCAAAAATATCATCATTTTCTAGTAGAAATGTTAGGAGATTCAATTTTATTTCGTACATTTGCACCGCTTTTAAAAACAATATGAAAGTAACAATCTAATATATCAATATCATGAAGAAGATCAATTTTTTGAAAGGAATGCTCGTTGTAGCAATTTTATTTATTGCTAACCTTACAGTTTTTGCAGGAAATCCGGGTGACAACCTGATTTACAATGCAGAAGAAGTAAATGGAGTAGTTGTTTCGGAAACGATTTTTAAAATGGAAGGCACCATGCTTACTAATTATATGAAACACAATTACAAGTATGACGCCAACAACCAACGTACTGAGGACGAGGCGCAAAAATGGAACAGTAACAAAAACCGCTGGGAAAATAACCTCTGCATTCGTTATACTTATGGCAATAAAAGTATGACTACTGAATATTACAAATGGAACTCTAAAAAGAAAGAATATATATTAGTACCCGAAATGACCGTAACTATGGACAAATAAATCTATTCTAACAATCTAACACTTTTCATAAAAACTCGACGAAAGGGCAGCCGTGACGGTTGCCCTTTCTGTTTCGTAACAAGCCTCCCCCTTTTCGCATATAAAAAAGCCAAATCTGACTTCAATATGAAGTCTGATACAAAAAGAATGGTTATCTTTGCAAACAAATAGATAGATAATAATCAAAAAAACAAATAGATAATGGCTTTACAATGTGGTATTGTCGGTCTTCCAAACGTAGGAAAGTCGACACTTTTTAATTGTTTATCGAATGCAAAGGCTCAAGCAGCCAACTTTCCTTTCTGTACCATCGAACCGAATGTAGGTGTCATCACCGTTCCTGATGAACGCCTGACCAAACTTGCCGAACTGGTTCATCCGGGACGTATCGTTCCCACTACTGTAGAAATTGTTGACATTGCAGGACTTGTAAAAGGGGCTAGCAAAGGTGAAGGGCTGGGAAACAAGTTTCTGGCAAATATCCGTGAAACAGATGCTATCCTGCACGTACTCCGTTGTTTTGACGATGAAAATGTAACTCATGTAGACGGTAGTGTAGATCCGGTACGTGACAAAGAAATCATTGACACCGAACTCCAGCTGAAAGATTTGGAAACCATTGAAAGCCGTATTCAAAAAGTACAAAAACAGGCACAGACGGGCGGTGACAAACAAGCAAAACAAATGTACGACATCCTTGTTAAATATAAAGACGCATTGGAACAAGGCAAATCTGCGCGTACCGTACAATTTGACAGCAAAGACGAACAAAAAATCGCAAAAGAACTGTTCTTGCTGACCAGCAAACCAGTGATGTACGTATGCAACGTGGACGAAGCAAGTGCTGCTACCGGCAATAAATATGTAGAACAAGTACGCGAAGCCGTAAAAGAAGAAAATGCAGAAATTCTGGTCGTAGCCGCCAAAACCGAAGCCGATATCGCAGAACTTGAAACCTATGAAGACCGCCAGATGTTCCTTCAGGAAGTCGGTCTGAAAGAATCAGGTGTAAACCGTCTGATCAAATCGGCTTATCACCTGCTGGAACTGGAAACCTTCATCACCGCCGGAGAAATGGAAGTAAAAGCCTGGACCTATCGTAAAGGATGGAAAGCCCCCCAATGTGCAGGAGTCATCCACACCGATTTCGAGAAAGGATTTATCCGTGCCGAGGTAATCAAGTACGAAGACTACATTAAATATGGTTCGGAAGCCGCCGTGAAAGAGGCTGGAAAAATGGGCGTGGAAGGTAAAGAATACATAGTACAGGACGGTGACATCATGCACTTCCGTTTCAATGTATAAGGTAAATCAAAACGCAAAAGACTTGTCATGCCATGCAATGCATGAAAGAACATCAGGAAACCAGCAAAACTGATGGCAGACCGATAAGTCAGTGTTTTGTTTCCTAAAACAAAATACAACTAACATGGAAAAATATTTAATCGTGGGAACCGGCGGCGTTGGAGGAAGCATCGCCGGTTTCCTTGCTTTAGCAGGAAAAGACGTAACATGCATTGCCCGTGGCAAGCATCTGGAAGCCATTCGTGAAAAAGGGCTTCACCTTAGATCAGACTTAAAAGGTAATCACTTTCTACCTATACAAGCCTGCACAGCCGAGGAATACAACGAGAAGGCCAACGTAATTTTTGTATGCGTGAAGGGCTATTCCCTGGATTCCATCAAAGATCTGTTGGAAAAAGCCTCGGATAAAGATACCTTGATTATCCCCATCCTGAATGTTTACGGTACAGGTCCCCGCATCGGGCAACTCGTTCCACATGTAACAGTACTGGACGGATGCATCTACATCGTAGGTTTCGTTTCCGGACCGGGTGAAATCACACAAATGGGCAAAATATTCCGGCTGGTTTTCGGTGCACGTCCCCAACAGGGTGTGGCTCCGGAACGTCTGGAAACCATTGCCGATGTACTAAGAAAAGCAGGGATCAAAGCCGATATTTCGGATGATATCAATCGCGACACCTTCATCAAATGGTCATTCATCTCAGCTATGGCCTGCACAGGTGCCTACCATGATGTCCCGATGGGTCCTCTGCAACATCCCGGAGCAGAACGCGACACTTTCATCGGTCTGTCCAAGGAAAGTTCTGAAATAGGCCGCAAAATGGGAATTACCTATGCGGAAGACCCGATAGAATACAACTTAAAAGTGATTGACAAATTAGACCCGGACAGTACCGCATCCATGCAAAAAGATATAGCCAAAGGACATGAGTCCGAAATACAAGGACTATTGTTTGATATGATCGCACTGGGCGAAAAGATGGATGTGGATATGCCCACTTACCGCAAAGTTGCACAAAAATTCAAGATATGAATACACTGTCAGCCATTCTTTGGAATCCCGATATAGAAATCTTTTCCATTTTCGGCATTTCCATCCGTTATTACTCCGTATTGTTCGTTACAGGGCTTTCATTGGCTTACTGGGTGATATACAAACTCTACCAAGACCAAAAAATTCCTTACGAAAAATTTGATTCCCTGTTCGTTTACTGCCTGCTGGGTATTGTTATCGGTGCTCGCCTGGGACATTGTCTGTTCTATGAGCCAGGCTATTGGCTCTCCCACCCTGTAGAAATGCTGTTGCCCGTCAAGATTACCGATTCTGGGATAAAATGGACCGGTTATCAAGGTCTTGCCAGCCATGGAGGAACCATCGGACTAATGCTCGCCTTATGGATCTATTCACGCCGTGTAAAATTGAAGTTCCTGACTGTACTAGACAATATAGCCATCGCCACCCCGCTGGCAGGTTGTTTTATCCGTTTAGGTAACCTGATGAATGGTGAAATAGTAGGTACGGTAACTCATGTTCCTTGGGCGTTCATTTTTCCGCACGAAGATATGCAACCCCACCATCCGGCACAACTCTACGAAGCCATCGCCTATCTTCTGATTTTTATCATAGGCTTGCGGTTGTATAAAAAGTACAAAACCACGCTATACCCCGGTTTCTATTTCGGCTACTGCCTCACTACCATATTCACCTTCCGCTTCCTTGTGGAGTTTATAAAAGCCAGCCAGGAAGCCTTTGAAGACAGTATGATGCTGAACATGGGGCAATGGCTCAGCATTCCGTTCATACTGCTGGGAGCGCACTTCATGTACCATTCTTTTAAACCCGTAAAATAAATGAAACATATAATAGATATTGAAACCTGGGAACGCCGGGACAATTATAATTTTTTCCGCAACTTCCATAATTCATGGATATCCATTACCAGTGAAGTGGATTGCACTGAAGCATTTCCAGCTGCAAAAGCCGCCAAGCGCTCTTTTTTCCTGTATTACCTGTATGCTGTGCTACGTGCTGCCAATGAAGTGAAAGAATTCCGTTTCCGTACAGATAAAAACGGACAGGTGGTCTATCACGATCAGGTGGACATCATATCACCTATCGCTGTACCCGGCAAGACTTTCTACACAGTCCGCATCCCTTACCATGCAGATTTTGAACGGTTTTATGCCGAAGCATATCACATCGTCCATAACATCCCCGAAGAGGGTGACCCGTATGGAGCCGAAAAAGTCATTACAGAACAGGGAGATTTTGATATTATCCAACTGAGTGCCACGCCTCAGCTTTATTTCACTTCACTCACCTATACACAAATGGCTCCCGACCATCCATTAGACTATCCGCTGATGAATGCCGGCAAAGTAGTGCCACGCGAAGGAAGACTGGTAATGCCCATCGCTTTCACTGTAAACCATGCTTTTGTGGACGGAGCGCACATAGGACAACTCTTTCAGAAAATAGAGGAGATATTGAAAGAGCTGGCTCAATAAATAGAGGGGTCTCAAAAGGCATAAAGATCCCTGTCGGACACGTATGTATGCATTTCCCTACATATACGTTCACATATATCCATAAAAGAATAAATAACCAGAAAAAGAAGACAATCTGTCAAAATGCCGATGCACGAGAATACGATGAAAATACACAAACTGTATCCTTTAAAACAGGACACCCTCATACACCGGCATTATCATTTTGACAGATTGCCAGTTTAATTAAATCAGTTTAGAAACGATAAGCCTACGGAGAACTGGAAAGTTGAATTCCGCAAACCATTTTGTGCCTGTATCTTTTTTATTCCGACCCTATAATCAAAACTTATCGTATAATGATCGGCAATAACAGCCTTCATTCCAACAATGCCCCCATAATCCCAACGGCGGAAAGCCTGAAGATTACCACTATTATTGGGCTCCCCGGCTTTATAGGAAAAACCATCCAAGGGCTTCCATTTTGCAGGCTCGGTAGTTATATTATCCCCCTCTTGGTGAATAACATCCAAAGAACAGTTTCCAGCACCAAATCCGTAAGAAGCATAAACTCCAACCGACGGAATGAGGCTGAGTTTATCCGAAACCCGAATATTATATCCCATTTTTAACGGCAAAATCAGATTATTCATCTTTATCTCTGTCTTAGGAAAATAAGTAACCATGTGATCCATCATTTTCATGGTACTTCTATTCTGCAACCAAGACAAACCGGACATTAACATCCAATGCTTTCCTATCTCGTAGTCCACAGTCACCCCCAATTGAAAGCCGGGCTTCATTCCACCTACCTGTTCGGCTTTATATCCGTCAGAACCGGAAACCAGATAATGAGACAGGTTCATTCCACCTTCCACACCAACTTTTACCTGTGCAGACAAAGGCAATACACACATGGCAGCCAACACCACCACTACAATCATTTTAGTCTTCATACTTATTTTTTTATTTGATGTTGCAAAATTAGAAAGAAGATATAAGCATAAAGCTCTATCCATATAACATCCACTCACCTATACAACACTAAAAATCAACCATATAACATATTTTATCATAACATGAGCAATAAAATAAGATTCAGATATGAACTTCACATTATCAATAACCTTAGATTATCAACTAAAATATTATCATACAGCCTTAATTGGAATTACTTAAAAACTTAAATTTATCTGAGTCGAGTAAGCACTTCCTTTATCACACTTAGGAAGTACAGCTGTTTTTTCAAATGCGTTATTCATAACTACACCTTTTCATTACCATCCTTATCTAGCATAGTAATGTCAGCATCATCTAATGAAAATTGAAATGTGAGATACAAGCAGTCATTTATATCTTCGGCTTGTACTGAAAAAATAAAAGGAATTCTAGTAGCCACCTTTTCATAAACTTTGCAAACTGCATGAGGCTTCTTTTGGTGATGCTCCGAAGCAAAAACTCCCAAACTCAAGGAAACTAAAAATAACATCAATAATAACTTTGCTTTCATACTTCTTTTTGTTTAAAAATGATGCCGCAAAGTTAGAGGGAAAGGAAAGAACGTACAACTATTTGCTGTGACATAATATTTCTATAAAACACTGATAAACAATATATTTCAGTTTATCACTCTGACATTTTCTTTTTTAGACGCGATTTCCTTTGATTGAGGGCTACCGTATCCGTATGTCCGAAACATAAAGAAATGGCCAACGGAGAAATACCCGCTTCTTGCAGGCAAAGGACCAACAAGTCATCCTCCGTCAGTTGGGAGTATTGTGCTTGCAAAGGAGAAATATAATCAGCATAGATTTCAAAGGTCGTTTTCTTCAGTTTGTCCAATTCAGCAGCTGCCATCACCTTACGGATTTTCTTATTCACCTGCTGCTGGTCAGACAATGACATCACCTTTTTGTATATAGAAGTCTGCTGAAATAACCATGTACGAAGTGCCAACTTTTCTTTCTTCAATTGAGTTATCAATTGCTCTTTTTGGGCAATTTCATCAAGATTTTGGTTTTCCCTATCCTGTAACAGTGCAAGAGCGGATTCATTTTCTTCTATGCGCTGCTGCATCACATTCTGTTTCTCATCAGCATATTGTAATGCTTGCCGATAGAGTGCCTGCTGGTTATTTTTCTTATTTATCCAACGTTGGTAAATCAAAGCAACGACAAAGCAAATAATAATGGCTGAAAAAACAATACGCCCTATAACCTTTCTAGATTTTATTTGCTCATCCTTTACTTCCAATGCTGTCTGATTTTTATAGACTATATGCTGCACTTCAGACAATCGCTCACTAGCATCCAATGAATCCTGAACCATGACAAAAGTATCTAGATAGTGATAGGCAGACTTGAAATTTCCTAGCTTAGCTTCCATTACGGCAAGTGACCAGTAAGACATAGAAAGGGATGGAGAAAAGAGCAGGCTTTTCTCTAAATAATGCCTAGCAGAATCATATTGTCCTAAACCAATGTACAAATCACCTATATTATAGAAATAACCGCTAAATATTTTATTTTCATCAGATATATTTTGCAAAACTTTATAGGCATAAACCACGGCAGAATCGATGTTTTCAAATCGTCCATAATACAGACTTAAATTGTGCCAAGAAGTGAGTATCATGCTTGTATCTTTAGAACGCATAGCATATTCCACAGACTTTCTCTGATAAGTTATAGCAGAATCCTGCATATCCCTCATACCATAAATATATCCAATGTTATGATAGGCAATAGCAGTATCTTTAGCACTAAAAGAATAAAGAAGAGCTTGATTTTGTATTTCCAACGCCTTGTCGTACAATTCACAATCACCATACCATACCCCTAACATACTATAAATCAATCTTCTACATTTTAAATCTTGCGGATAATTCTGCAACACTTCCAACGCTTTCAAATTATGCTCTATCGCCGACATTTCATCATTCATCTGCGCCAGCAGCCTTCCCTTATACATCAATGCCACAGCTTTCTCCCTATCATCATCTCCATAATAATCCAAGGCGAAATTCAATAAGGAATCGCAAGGCAATAAGGGTAGTTTGTTCTTGTCCGTAGCCTCAGCCAGCAACAAAGCATAGTATGCCTTGTCTACTTCCGGCAAATCCTCTAAAACAGATATATTTTTTAAAATAGTCAATGCACTGTCCGGCTTCATTTCCAACAATGAATCTACCTGCTGTAACATCGGATTGGAAGAATGGTGGTTACAGGCAAACAAACAGACAGCCAGCAAACTGACGAAATTTAAATATATAATAAATGAACGCATAGTGATTTTATCTTTTAGCTTTCTATGCACAAAGATAGAAAAACGCTTTCATAACCCGGTACACGGACATCGATTAATAAGCAACACAGTACAAATATCCTTGTTGCTTGTTGGCCGTCTGCCCCAAAAGACTATTTTTGTAGAAAACAAAAAGGAGGAATCATACCCAATGTATTTGATGTACTTAACATGCCTTACCGTAGCGTATCCCTTAAGGAATGATGAATTTTGTGGCTGTCCGCGAAGACAATTGTTATTATGTGAACAAGACGCATTACATCTCTTTGATTGAAAGGGCCAACAAGTTCTTTTTCCTCATCCGTTTCCGTCGCTTTGGCAAGAGCCTAACACTCTCTTCATGTTACGGCACTATTATGACTGAACGAGGCAGACAAGTTTGAATTATGAGAAAGACAAACTGGCTTCCCGCCTGGTTTACCAGGGGATGGAGATGGTGGTTTGCGAAGAAAAATGTCAAGAGAAATGCCCCTACACTCTCGTGCAAGAGCATCTCTCTTCTTAAAAAATAAAGTCTAGTATTCGGTTTTCTCTAAAGTGATGAAAATTTAAAAACGGTAACCAACTGAAAGTTGGAATGTAGAGTTTCGTAATCCGTATGTACTTTGTGCTTTGTTCAGACCGATATTATAATCAAATGAAATCGTGTAATGCTTACCTATCACTGCCTTGATACCAGCTGTCGCTCCGACATCCCAATGGTTGAACCCCCGAATAGCCTGATCGGAAGTATTCCCATAGCCATCCAGCGGCTTCCAGCCGGCATGAATCAATTTACCGTCACCCACCATCTGCAAATCGCTTTCACCGGCATTGAAACCATACGCCGCATAGAGTCCGACATTGGGAATAAGACTTAGTTTATCATTTATATGAAAGTTATAGCCCAGTTTCACAGGTATTTGCAGATAGTTCATCTTTACTTCCACATCGGGATAACGGTAATAAGCATTTATACCATCCTTTCCGTAGTAATTCTCACCCAGTTTCAAATTTCCACCCTTTCGGACAAAAAAAAGTCCAGACATCAGCATCAGGTGATTCTGAAACTCATAGTCGACTGTCAGGCCTGCTTGAAAACCTACTTTCATGTTTTTGCTGTCCGAAGGGTTTGAATGACTGTCGGTGATATAGTTGGAAAGATTGGCACCAGCCTCAATTCCCAGTTTTACTTGTGCGGCGACGGGTAATGAACATAGAGTAATCAGGCACGCCAGAATTAGTTTGTTAGTTTCCATATCGTTTCTATTTTTATGGTTTTATTCCGCAAAGATAGAGAGTACAGACATTCGAAACGATTAAACCCAATAACAGTTACTAAACATAAATTACTGACAATCAACAATGTAACACTATTAAAGATAACATAGGATTATTCCATCTTACTTTTCATACGATATTTGCGTTGCGCTACAATCTGTGCATCATTATTACCAAAGCATAAAGCGATGGCAAAAGGAGATAAATCTGCCAATTGCAGACATAGCAAAAGGACATCATCTTCGTTCAACTTGGGATACCGGGTATGCAGTTGCTCTATGTAATCAGCATAAATCTGTCCTATAATCACTCTGAGTTGGCGTTGCTCAGCATTGGTGAGCACTGCAATACGCTCTTTGTGATGCTTTTGCTGGTTGGCCAGTTTGTCTATTTTCGTATAGAGGGCACTTTGCCGGAACAACCAGTTGCGCAATTTCTCCTTCTCCATCTTCATGGCCTCTATAGCCCGTTCCTTCTCTTCTATTTCCTCGACACGGCTTTCTTGTTTCTGTTTCAATTCGGCTATCACCTCTTCATGTTGAGCAATATTCTGCTGCATATCCATCAGGTTCTGTTTCAGCTTCTGCAACAGATATTTATAGTTGGATTGCTGTATCTTCTTGTTCTTCAGTATCTGTTGATAAATAATCACAATGACCAGCAGCAACACCACAGCTATCATCGCAATGGTGTATATCCTCCGTTTAGCCTTGAACTGTTCTTTCCTTACTTGCGCATCGGCATTCCAACGATAGGTCTTCTTCTCCAGTTCCGTAGCCACATTGGTGGAATAGATAGAATCTTCCAACTGGGTGCTGATTTCCAGATATTCCAAAGCTTTCTCCACATTTCCCTGCTGCTTGGCTATGGCATACAAGTCAAAGAAAGAGAGATACCGGATATGAATATCGACAGCTTCCTTGCTTCGGTTCAAATAATAAAGAGCCGAATCAAGCTGCCCGTTATTATAATAAAATTCCCCTAGATTCCAAAGACACTGCAAGCTGTCTTCTCTAAGACGACAGGCATCGTATGCCCTTTTCAGACAAATAATAGCTATACTGTTCCGTCCTGTACGTCCGCATAAATCCCCTATATTTCCATAAAGAGAATGCAAAAGGAAACTATCAGTAGAAAGAGAAAGCTGCAAAGCGCGTTGCTGGCAGATAAAAGCGGAGTCTATATTTCCATACCCAATGTAAGCTACCCCCAGATTGCTGAGTGAACTGATGAAATGACGGTTATGCCGTGCCAGCGAATCATTATAACAAGCCTTGACATACATATCTTTGGCCTGTGCGTACAAGTTCTGTTTGCCATACAGCCCACCCAACATATTATATACAAACCCTTTCCAATAGAATTCGCATGGATAGGCGGAAAGAATTTCAAGCGCCATACGGTAACTCTTCAGGGCATCGGCATAGTTTTCCATTTCCTGTTGCACTTTACCCTTATACAGAAGAGCTATGGCATGTTCTTTGGCTTCTTCATGATATACATGGAGAGCAAAATTCAATAATGAGTCACAAGGAAGCAGTGAATAACCATTTTTATCCGCAGCCTCAGCCAGCAGCAAAGCGTAACCGGCCTTGTCTTCCGGGCTCATACCGGTTAGGGAAGAGATGGATTTCAATAATGAAAACGCACTGTCGGCATGTTCTTCCATCAAGTATCCTGCTTGCCGCAAAGCAGGATGTTCCGTGCGCTGCAAAGTACAGGAAAGACAAAGCCAACATAGAAGGCAAACAATACCCGGCTGTTTTATATAAACATACATGCAACTCTATTTTTATTCTCCGGCGACAAAGATACAGAAAACTCAGAACTTATATCCTACACCGGCCGATAAACTGACACTCTGCCCGAAAGGTCTCTTACGAAGAGAACACTTACCATCGATAGTGTAAATGAAATGCTCGGATTCCAATGAAACCCCGGCCCTTCCGCCGTAAGTAAAATGATCTGGAAAATCCTGATGCCACCAGCCCAAACTAGAATGCATTCCGTTGCCATAGGCGTAATCAATGGATTTATCCCTGCCAAACATAGCATAGGACAGATACGGTCCCGCATTGATGCGCAAATTCCATTTGTTATTCAAAGCAACATTATAAGAAGCAAGGATAGGAAGCTCCAAATTGAATTTACTAAAAAAAGAATCGGTACCAAGTCTTGTCTTGGATCTGAATTCTTCATAAGTAAATAATAATTGTGGTTGTACATACCATGAGTTTTTAACATGAACGTCATACATTCCTCCGGCATAACCGCCCAGGCTGAAGCGTGCATCCCTGGACAGAGATTTAGAAAAAAGTCCGCCTCCTACATACAATACCCCAGCTATTCTGTGCGGAAGCGGGAAGAATAAAGCAGGCTAAAAGCATGCAAAGTAGAATTTGTTTTATTTTCATCGGGTTTGTTGCTTAAGTTTAATAATGCAAAGTAAGGTATAAAGCCCTTTTCATGAAAATAAAACAGATAACATTTACCGCATATAAAACTTTGATAATAAACAATATAACACTATTAAAGATAACATTCGGAGAAATTTCACTCCTATTGGGCATAGGGACAGGTCTAAAACCTGCCCCTACACAGCAAGAGAAAAGAAATATCTTTTATTGCGTGCAATTTATATTCCGCAACTTCCCTCTGAACCCATTCTGCACATCCCCAATCTGCCGCATGGGAAACACCAAAGTTTCCTGCATATACATCTTGTCCTTGCGTTTATGAGTATAGTTGTAAAACTGCTTGATACGTCCTTCCAAACGTTCCGCTTTCTCACCGTTTATGTAAAGAGTAGTACCTTTGTGGTCTCCCTCTATGCGTACCTTCGTCCATGCTCCGGCAGGCAGTGTGGCAGCGTGGAATACAAACGTATAGCCGTCACGGCTGAAAGCCAATTTTCCCTTATTTTCCCAATTGGCATATACGGTGGAATGAGGACCTTTAAACAAAATACCGTTGATATTTTGGTCTTTGTCCGGATTTATTTCAAATTCTACCACGTATGGATAGCCTACCTCCGGCAACATAGTGGCAATGCTGTCCGTACCGTTCAAAGACAGTTCTTCATTCTGCCCCGGAAGGACTACCTCACCCTGCACACGCCCCAGCAGGTTGACACCGGGAGCTTCAGGCATCTGTTTGCACAATTCCTCAAATTCCTCGTAAGAAACCATTTCATTCTTCCCTCTCCACATCTTCTCGGCCAGTATCTGAGCGGCCGGGAATGTACGGAAATGCACATCCTGTTGTGACACACCGTTACCACAATGGTCATTCCATACGGCAAACATACCTCCCAACAGTCCCGGAGTTCCTTCAGGCAACTCTTCCTTAGGATTCACTTTACCCACACGCCATTGCTCATACAGCCATTTCGTGTCCAGGAAATCACGATAATATCCGGCAGCCGGAACAATATAAAGATAAGCATCACACGTATTGATAATCTTATATCCGTCTTTCAAAGAAGCATTAGGATCAATCCAATCGTATGACCAGGCATTAATAGTTACATTATCCGCTTTCACCGGAGTGTTTCCTTTCAACCAGCGCAGTGCTCCCCACATACGGACATTCTTCCCGTATTTCTCTACATACTTCAGATACCGATCTGTAAAATAGCGGAATTTCTCAGCTTCCTTGGCATTGTACTCGTCTGTACCGATATGTACGTCGGGACCTATGAAAACCGGTTTCTCACCAGAAAGATACTCATCCAGCAAAGAATCTACAAAACGATAGGTTTCCTCCTTGTACAAATCCAAATGATCCATTCCATATTTATCACTGCCTATCTCGGGTTTATAATGTGTAAAGGCCAATGAATGAGCCGGAATATCAATCTCCGGAATCACATTCACACCATATTCCATGCCCAGACGTTGCAGGTCGGTGAATTCTTTCTTGGTATAAGAACCATCCTTGGCGGTCAGCCCCGGAAAACGCTCACTTTCCAGGCGGAAAGCAGCATAGGTCTTGTTCCAGTCGTTATCAAAGAACTGTACAAAACCATTGTCATTGAGATGAATCTGGAATTCATTCAGTTTATAGAACGATAGTATTTTGACATATTGCCGCAGGAAATCCATTGTGAAGAACTTACGGCCCACATCCAGCATGAAGCCACGACTGGGATATTGCGGCCAGTCACGGGCAACTCCTTTGGGCAACTCTCCTTTTTCATTATAAAGAATCTGCAACAAACTCCGGGTTCCCCAAAAGACTCCCTGACGAGCCGGTGCTTCAATACCGGCATAGCGTCCGGCAGTCAGCACATACCCTTCCTTTCCCAATTGTTTGTCGGGTTTCATCAATGAAAGATAAATATCATTCTTTCCCGGTTTCCCGGTCCTAATGGTGTAGTTCCAATCCAACAGATCTTTCAAGTCCTGTGCCAGCACAGTCGCCACACTTTTCAGTGCCGCCTCATCGGCAGGAGCTACAACAATACTGCCTTCAGCAGGCAATACGAGTTTTCCACTTCCCCCCTTCCACTCTTGCAGGGCGGGAATTACTTTCGGACATGTTTCCTTGGCCGAAACACACAGACACAAGGCCAACATCCATAAGGTTAGTAAGTGTTTCATGATAATGATTAATGGTTAGTAATTAACGGTTAATGAAAAATGAAGGCATTTATTTGCCTTTTACTATCTTCTTGATATCATTCAGTTTATTCAATGCTTCAAGAGGGGTCAGATTATTGACATCCAAATTCAGAATCTCATCCCGTATCTGACTCAATACCGGATCATCCAACTGGAAGAAGCTGAGCTGCATTCCGCTCCGGCCGGACGCTATCTCAGCCGTAGGCTTGGCAATGCCCTGCTGGCGGTTGTCCGTTTCCAGTTGATGCAGAATATCATTGGCACGCTTCACGATGCTTTTCGGCATACCTGCCATCTTTGCCACATGAATACCGAAAGAATGTTCGCTGCCGCCACGTTCCAGTTTGCGCAGAAAAATCACTTTATTATCTATCTCCTTCACAGATACATTGTAATTCTTGATGCGCTTGAAAGATTTCTCCATCTCGTTCAACTCATGATAATGAGTGGCAAACAGCGTACGTGCCTTGGCTTTAGGATGCTCGTGAATATGCTCCACAATAGCCCAAGCAATGGAAATACCATCATAAGTGGAGGTTCCCCGTCCCAACTCATCAAACAGCACCAAACTACGGCTAGAGAGGTTGTTCAAAATATTTGCCGCCTCATTCATTTCAACCATAAAGGTAGATTCGCCCACAGAAATGTTATCGCTGGCTCCCACACGGGTGAATATTTTATCCACCATACCGATCCGCGCACTTTCGGCAGGAACAAAACTACCCATCTGCGCCAACAAGGTAATCAGCGCAGTCTGGCGTAGCAAAGCCGACTTACCCGCCATATTGGGACCGGTAATGATAATGATTTGCTGGGTTTCCGAGTCCAGAAAGACATCATTGGCAATATACTTCTCCCCTACCGGAAGCTGCTTCTCGATGACAGGATGACGGCCTTGCCTGATGTCAATCACCTCACTGTCCTCCACAACAGGACGGATATAATTGTTCTCTTTCGCCACATTGGCAAAAGCCAGCAGACAATCCAATCGGGCAATCTGACTGGCATTAATCTGAATGGCTGGAATAAACTCTGCCAAAGCGATCACCAATTCATTATAGAGCTTTGTTTCAAGCACTAAAATCTTATCTTCGGCCCCCAAGATCTTTTCTTCGTATTCTTTCAGTTCCTGAGTAATATAGCGTTCCGCATTCACCAGCGTCTGTTTACGGATCCAGTCGGCAGGTACCTTGTCCTTATGCGTGTTACGCACCTCAATATAGTAACCGAACACATTGTTATAAGCAATTTTCAAGCTGGGAATGCCGGTCAGCTCACTTTCACGTTGCTGTACTTTGAGCAGATAATCCTTGCCGGAAAAAGCTATCTGCCGCAGTTCGTCCAGTTCCGCATTCACCCCGTCTGCTATCACACCGCCTTTATTCACCAGCAAAGGAGGATCATTCTTAACCTCTTTCGCTATCTTTTCACGGATAGACAGACATATATTCAGTTGTTCCCCAATACGGCGGAGACTCCCGTTATCCGCATTCAAACAGGCATTCTTAATCGGCTCGATGGCTTGCAAAGCTACTTTAAGTTGCACCACCTCGCGTGGAGAGATTCGTCCTACGGCAGCTTTCGAAACAATACGTTCCAAATCTCCTATCAGATGTAGTTTCTCTTCTATGAACTCTTTGAAATCCGGCTTGCGGAAGAAGTATTCCACTACATCCAGACGCTCATTGACAGGCTTCTCATCTTTCAACGGAAAGACTACCCAGCGTTTTAGCAGACGGGCTCCCATAGGGCTGATAGTGCGGTCGATCACATCCAGCAGACTGGTTCCGCCCTCATTCATGCTACCTATGAGTTCCAAGCTCCGTACCGTGAATTTATCCAGCCGCACATAACGGTCTTCCTCTATACGGGAAAGAGAAGTTATATGGCCGATCTGATAATGCTGCGTCATATTGAGGTATTGCAAAATAGCGCCCGAAGCTACAATACCATTCTTAAGGTGCTCCACCCCGAAACCTTTTAAGTTCTTGGTCTCAAAGTGCTTCAACAGCTTCTCGCGTGAGGAACTTTCATTAAACACCCAGTCATCCAACTCAAAAGTAAAGAACTTGCTTCCAAAATTTCCTTCAAACATTCCCCGTTTACCACGTTCGAAAAGCACCTCTTTGGGGGCGAAATTATTTAATAACTTGTCTATATAGTCAAAAGGCCCCTCTGCGGTAAGGAACTCACCGGTAGAGATATCAAGGAAGGCCACACCACAACTGGCTTTCCCAAAATGAACGGCAGCCAGAAAATTATTTTCTTTGTAAGAAAGAACATTGTCATTGATGGCTACACCCGGAGTCACCAATTCGGTGATACCGCGCTTTACCAGTTTCTTGGTCATCTTGGGATCTTCCAATTGGTCACAAATGGCCACCCGCTTGCCGGCACGTACCAGCTTGGGCAAATACGTGTCCAATGCATGGAAAGGAAAGCCGGCCATTTCTACGCTCTTTGCCTGTCCATTGGCCCGCTTGGTCAGCGTAATACCCAAAATCTCTGAGGCAACAATAGCGTCTTCTGAATAAGTTTCATAAAAATCCCCGCACCTGAATAGCATAATCGCATCGGGATGCTTTGCCTTCAACTCAAAAAACTGCTTCATCATCGGGGTTAAAACTACATCATTTGCCACTGTATCGTCCTTTCTTTTTTTAATTAATATTTCTCGCAAAGATACTAATTAGCAAATTTAATCTGAAACAGTAAAAGAAAAAAATTATATCTTTGTACTAGCTAAAAATACGGAAACAATGAAAGAAATAAAAGTAAACGAACTGACTGACAATCTGTTTGAGACAATCAGCAAGGAATGGATGTTGGTAACCGCCGGTACCAAAGACAAATTCAACACCATGACGGCAAACTGGGGAGGTGCAGGATTTCTATGGAACCGTCCGGTAGCCTTTATCTTTATCCGCCCCGAGCGTTATACATTCGACTTTATAGAGCAGAATGACTATCTCACTCTCTCTTTTCTAGGTGAAGAGCATAAAGAAGTACATAAGATATGCGGTTCCAAATCGGGACGTGACATGGATAAAGTAAAAGCGACAGGACTATCGCCCTTGTTCACCGAGAACGGAAGCATCACTTTTGAGCAGGCGCGGTTGACTTTTGAATGCAAGAAACTGTATGCCGATCTGATCAAGCCCGGAAACTTTATCGACAAGAGCATTACGGACCGATGGTATGGGGAATCACACGGTGGTTTTCACAAGATGTATGTGGTGGAAATTGTAAATGTGCTAAGCCGCTAATTAACGGCATCGATTGTTTTTTTACTGCTGCTTCTTGTGGGTCAGCGGATTTTCCTGGTTGGTAAGCTTTCTTTTAAGCGTATAGCCTAGCCAGTCTGAACATGAAGAATTTCAG
>NZ_JBDFXP010000055.1:0-28600 GCF_040911965.1 Phocaeicola sp. RTP21359st1_B8_RTP21360_211022 | reverse complement strand
AAAGTAGATGACAAGGCGCGTGTGATTTATTTTACTGCCAATGGAATGAATGCGAAAGAACATCCTTATTATGAACATTTGTATCGTGTGAATCTGGATGGCAGCGGTTTGAAATTACTGACCAAAGGGGATTATTTCCATCGTGTGGAAGTGGATGATGATGCTCGTTTTGTGGTGGATAACTATTCGCGTGTAAATACGGTGCCCTGCGCCATCCTGCTGGATACTAATGGCAATAAGGTAATGGATATTCAGGAGAGTGATTTTTCACAGTTTTTTGCTGCCGGTTATAAATTTCCGGAAATATTTAAGGTAAAGGCGGCTGATGGCGTGACAGATCTGTATGGTGTGATGTATAAACCTTTTAATTTTGATTCAACTAAGGTTTATCCTATTGTGGATTATGTTTATCCTGGGCCACAGGTGGAAGGTGTTTATTATCCGTTTACCCGTATGAGCCCCCGTACCGACCGTTTGGCACAAGCCGGATTTATTGTTATTTCTGTGGGACAACGCGGCGGGCATCCTAGCCGCTCTAAATGGTATCATAATTATGGATATGGAAATATGCGTGATTATCCGCTGGCCGATCATAAATATGCTATCGAGCAATTGGCGCAGCGTCATCATTTTATAGATATAGATAAGGTTGGTATTCATGGACATTCGGGAGGTGGATTTATGAGTACGGCGGCTATGTGCCAATACCCGGATTTCTTCAAAGTGGCTGTTTCTTGTGCCGGAAATCATGATAACAATATCTATAACCGTTGGTGGAGTGAAACGCATCACGGCGTAAAAGAGGTGGTGAGTGAGAAAGGGGATACAACTTTCGTTTATAAGATTGCTACTAATCCTGAAATAGCGAAGCAATTGAAAGGAAATTTGTTACTGATTCATGGTGATATTGATAATAATGTGCATCCGGGCAATACCTTACGGGTAGTTGACGCTTTGATTCGTGCCGGGAAGCGTTTTGATATGCTGATTCTTCCTCAACAGCGTCATGGATTCGGTGATATGAATGAATATTTCTACTGGAAACTGGTTGATTACTTTTCCGAACATCTGAAAGGGAAAAGTGAAAAATCGGTAGATATACCGAAACGGTAGATTTAGGATCATTGCCGGACGAATATGGAAGGAGCACAGAGGGTTCGTGTCATTTTAAGATACCTTTGTGCTCCTTGTTGTTTTTATATTATAGCAGACTGTTGATATAAGCCTTCATGTCCGGTGTAGCGGATTTTGCTTCCAGATACAGTTTATACTGCGCTTTGGTGCGTACCAGATTATGGTCTTTATACCGGGTTTGATAATACGTGTCTCCGTTTATATAATCTGCTAAAAAGCGTACAGCTTGCATATAGGGGAACAGGGTGGCAGCGTAAGGTAGCATTTCTATTTCGAGAGGAGTCAGGAAAGTCCGGGCCGATTCAATATAACCTTTGGTAAATGCTTTGAAGATTTCCATGTTGAACTTCACCTTATTTAAATCAGCCTCATCCTCCTTGCCGGTATTGGCTGCCGAACGGAGGAAATCACCGAAATCGGAGAAAATGAAACTGGGCATTACCGTGTCCAGGTCAATGACACACAACACTTTTCCGTTTTCATCAAATAACATGTTGCTTACTTTTGTGTCACAGTGGCAGATGCGTTTGGGCAATTTGCCTTCACGGTAAAAACGTTCAGCGCTGCACATCGTATCAGCATCTTTTTCTATTGCGTCCACTATGTCCTGTACTTCTGCCAAACGGCCGGATATGTTGGCGGATACGGCTTCACGTAATTGTTTTAAGCGGAATTCCATATTGTGGAAATCGGGGATGATTTCTCCGAGTTGTTCGGGTACATCAGCCAGCATGGCCTGGAATTCACCAAACTTCAGTCCTGCCAGATAGGAAGATTCCGGTGTAACTGTTTCCAATGTTTGTGAACGCGGAATAAATATTGAAATTCGCCAATAACCTTCTCCATCATAGAAATAGGTCTTGCCATTGGTGGAAGGTAGAAAATGGAGTACCTTACGTTCAATGTCCTCTTCGTGTCTGGCTTCCAGCTTTTGGCGGATGTGTCTGGTCACTACTTCTATATTGTGTTGCAGCATTTCAATATTGGTAAATATTAAATGGTTGATTCGTTGCAATACATAGTCAGGCTCTTCAGGAGATACCGATTTTACCAGATAAGTCTGATTGATGAGGCCGGATGTCAAAGTTTTGATTTCTTTCACTTCACCCACTTTGGGGAACTGTTTGATAATTTTTTTGAGGTTTTCCATAGGTTTGTTTGAATAATGTCTATATATACGAAACAAAGATAACTTCTTTCCTCCAATTGGAGGAAAGAAGTTATCTTAAAAAACATATAATAGGAATATAAATCTTTTTATTTTTTCAAATCAGTCTGGAACATACGGTCGGCGCGTAACAGATGACGCCAGTAGGAAACCAATTCTTGTGATTCCTGCAATACATTGAGGTACACCATGGAAGCTTTTACATTGACATCCCGTTCTTGTATGCGGTCCATCTGTTCTTTGCGCAAGGTAGAGATCTTGCCTTTCAGAATGGCGCCTTCACGTAGCAAGGCATCAGTCTGATCGTAGGCCTTGTTGGCAAGTACTTCAGTAGCCTTGGTCATTAATGCGGTCATCTCATCGCGGATAGGGATGAACTCGTTAGTGGCACGTTCCGATAATGGGGTGAACTTATTGTCCACATGTTCTTTACAAGGATCGCAGATACGTTTCAGACAGTAAAGCATTTGTTCACAACTGTTGCTTCCCAAGTGGAACCAAGTGTTTTTCTCGATAGCAGTAAAGTTGTCTATACGGCGCAGACCTAGTATTTCTTTACGGCGTATCTTTTTTAACATTTCTTTCTGATTGTCGGTATTGTTCACGGCCTTGCGCAGAGCTTTCAGATTTTCGTTGATGAAACCGTCGGTTATCTGCCGATAGGTTTCATTGGTGAATGCCATTTCGGCTACCAATGTGTTATTTACATGCTGGCGGAGTAATCTCCAACGCTCTTCTTTGTCTTTACTGGCAATGAGGCGGGAGAATATGTCGTCTTTGCCTTTATCCTTCTGTTTCTTGCTGTAGTGTATGTTGCTGCGCACCAATAAGAAGATGGCAAGTGCAATAAGGGCCAACATGGCGAATGTGCCTCCATAATACATGATGAGCGTAACCACAAAACAGATAGTGAAAGCGGCTCCGGCAGTGATGAACCATCCACCGATAACAGAAAGCACACCGGTGATACGGTATACGGCACTGTCACGGCTCCAGGCACGGTCGGCTAATGAACTACCCATAGCTACCATGAAAGTTACGTAAGTGGTAGAAAGAGGGAGTTTCAAAGAGGTTCCCAAAGCTATGAGCAGACCGGCCAGTACCAAATTGACAGAAGCGCGTATCAAATCAAATGCTGCCCCGTTCTCCATAATCATCACATCTTTGTTAAAACGGCTGTCGGCCCATCGTTTCAGATTGTCGGGCAATATTTTGGCTATACTTTCCGAAGCGCTCATGGTAGAACGGACAATACTGCGTGCTACAGCGGAAGAACCAAACATTTCGTCACCTTCATCCTGACGCGAGAGATCTACCGAAGTCTTCACTACATTTTGCGCTTTTTTTGAAGTAATCAGCGCATATACCATAATGACGCCTGCTAAAAATAAAAAAAGAAATGGGGTTTTAGCCGGACCATTCAGTGAGTTCATCAAGTATCCCATTGGTTCACCGTTTCCATTAGCCATGAAGTCTGTATAAGCTGAGAAGCCTGCCAAGGGCACACCGATGAAGTTTACTAAGTCATTGCCTGCAAAAGCCATAGCTAAGGCAAAAGTACCTAACATTACCACCACCTTGAATATATTTATCTTGCACCAATGCAATATTTGCATCAGAATGGTGAAGAACACAAAACTGCAACTTACTAACATCAAGGTGTTTTCCTGAATCCAATGTTTGTTTTCGGTGGTCATGAAGGCGGAATCTTTCAGACCTTTTATCAACATGAAGTAGATAATGGCCGTAACAGCAATACCGCCGAACAGTCCGATAGTGTATTTCAGTTTCTTTGTATAATTAAATGTGAAGAGAAGACGGGAGAGATATTGTACTAATGTGCCGAAGAAGAAAGCTACTGCTACTGAGAGGAAGATACCTAAAATGACGGACAATGCCTTTTCCGTATTCAGCAGATCAGCAAATCCTAGCATTCCGGTTTCGTCTCCTGCTATTTTGATAAGAGCTAGAACGAAAGTACCTCCCAATAGTTCGAATACCATGGATACGGTAGTGGAGGTAGGCATTCCTAAGGAATTGAAAATATCCAATAGGACTACGTCTGTTACCATAACTGCTAGAAAGATACACATTAACTCCTGAAAATAAAATTGTTCAGGCCTGAAAATACCGTGCCGTGCGATTTCCATCATACCGTTGCTCAGTGTGGCGCCGATGAAGATACCGAAAGCGGCAATGGCGATGATGGTCTTGAATGACGCGGCTTTAGCACCGATGGCGGAATTCATAAAGTTCACTGCGTCGTTGCTGACGCCTACTACCAAATCGAATATGGCTAGCAGAAAAAGGAATACGACGATTCCCAAAAACATTGTTTCCATATAATTTTGTCTCTCTATTTTATTGGGCGCAAAGGTACGGGAGGTATATTATGATAAAATGTCATATATGTTACATTTGTGTTACAGGCGTTTTTTTGTTCGCCACGGATTGCACGGATTCACACAACTTGATTTTTAATTTATTATTATCCATATTTAGTGGCGGATCTCTTCTTTTTTGAAACAAATATGAGTGGATAAATAATATTTCACGTTTATGTGTGGAATTTATAGAGTGAAAATTTATACCTTTGTAGCCCAAATACTTAATCTATAAAAAATGTCAGAGGCTAAGAGAATTAAAACCGCATTGGTGTCGGTTTATCACAAAGAAGGTTTGGACGAGATTATAACCAAACTACACGAAGAAGGAGTAGAGTTCCTGTCAACAGGAGGTACAAGACAGTTTATCGAATCTTTAGGTTTCCCTTGCAAAGCGGTGGAGGATCTTACTACTTATCCCTCTATTTTGGGCGGACGTGTGAAGACACTGCATCCTAAAGTCTTTGGAGGTATTTTATGCCGTCGTGGTTTGGAACAAGATATGCAACAGATAGAAAAATATGAAATACCCGAAATAGATTTGGTCATCGTTGACCTGTATCCGTTTGAGGCAACTGTGGCTTCGGGGGCCGAAGAACAAGCTATCATCGAAAAAATTGATATAGGTGGTATTTCTTTGATTCGTGCTGCTGCTAAGAACTTTAATGATGTGGTGATTATCGCTAGTCAGGCACAATATAAGCCGTTCCGTGATATGTTGCTGGAACATGGCGCTACTACTTCACGCGAGGAACGCCGTTGGTTCGCAAAAGAAGCGTTTGCTGTTTCTTCTCATTATGATTCTGCTATCTTTAACTATTTTGATGGTGGTGAAGGTTCGGCTTTCCGTTGCGCGGTGGAAGAACAAAAACAACTTCGTTATGGTGAAAATCCTCATCAGAAAGGTTATTTCTATGGAAATCTGGATGCGATGTTCGACCAGATTCATGGAAAAGAAATTTCCTATAACAATTTGTTGGATATCAATGCGGCCGTAGATTTGATTGATGAATTTGATGAGGTGACATTTGCCATTCTGAAGCATAATAATGCCTGTGGATTAGCTTCGCGCCCTACTGTGCTGGAAGCATGGAAAGATGCGTTGGCAGGCGATCCGGTGTCGGCTTTCGGAGGTGTGTTGGTTACTAATGCCGTGATTGATAAAGAAACAGCGGAAGAAATCAATAAACTGTTCTTTGAGGTAATTATTGCTCCGGATTATGATGTAGATGCATTAGAGATTCTGGGACAGAAGAAGAACCGTATTATTTTGGTTCGTAAGGAAGCTAAATTGCCGAAGAAACAATTCCGTTCTTTATTGAATGGGGTTTTGGTTCAGGAAAGAGACCTGGATGTGGAAACTCCTGCCGACTTGAAGCAGGTTACTGAAAAAGCTCCTACGGCGACTGAAATAGAAGATATGTTATTTGCAAATAAGATTGTGAAGAATAGTAAAAGTAATGCTATTGTACTGGCCAAGAACAAACAACTGCTGGCTAGCGGTGTAGGTCAGACTTCACGTGTGGATGCATTGAAACAAGCCATTGAAAAAGCAAAATCATTTGAGTTTGATTTGAATGGCGCAGTGATGGCCAGTGATGCTTTCTTCCCTTTCCCCGATTGTGTAGAGATAGCGGATAAGGAGGGTGTGAAAGCTGTTATCCAGCCGGGAGGCTCTGTAAAAGACGAGTTGACTTTCCAATACTGCAATGAACATGGCGTAGCTATGGTCATTACAGGGATTCGTCACTTTAAACACTAAGATCATTGCAATTTACCATTTGCGGCTACAATCGGACTGTTTATACAGCATTGTTCAGGTAAATGGTAAATTGCAAATGTCAATTGTAAATTGCTAAATTGTAAATGAATTTATGGGATTATTCTCCTTTACACAAGAGATTGCGATGGACCTTGGCACTGCCAATACCATCATTTTAAATAACGGGAAGATTGTAGTGGACGAACCTTCGGTCGTTGCGCTTGATCGCCGTACCGACAAGATGATTGCCGTAGGCGAACGGGCTAAAATGATGTACGAGAAGGAAAATCCGAATATTCGTACTGTACGTCCGCTACGCGACGGGGTTATTGCCGACTTTAATGCCTGTGAACAGATGATGCGCGGTTTAATAAAGAAAGTGAACATGGGTAATCGTTTCTTTTCTCCTTCTTTGCGTATGGTGATCGGAGTTCCCTCAGGTAGCACTGAAGTAGAGCTTCGTGCGGTACGTGACAGTGCTGAGCATGCGGGAGGACGGGATGTTTATTTGATTTTTGAACCTATGGCCGCGGCTATTGGTATCGGTATTGATGTAGAGGCTCCTGAAGGTAATATGATTGTTGATATAGGTGGTGGTTCTACAGAAATTGCCGTGATTTCATTGGGTGGTATTGTTTCCAACAATTCGATACGTATTGCCGGTGACGATCTTACAGCCGATATTCAGGAATATATGAGCCGCCAGCACAATGTGAAGGTGAGTGAACGTATGGCCGAACGTATCAAGATACATGTAGGCGCTGCCTTGACTGATTTGGGAGATGATGCTCCCGAAGATTACATTGTACGCGGGCCTAACCGTATCACTGCTCTTCCCATGGAAGTTCCGGTGTGTTATCAGGAGGTGGCGCATTGTTTGGAAAAGAGTATTGCAAAAATTGAAACAGCTATCCTTAGTGCATTGGAACAGACTCCGCCTGAACTTTATGCTGATATTGTTTTGAACGGTATTTATTTGGCTGGTGGTGGTGCTTTGCTGCGCGGTTTGGACAAGCGTCTGACAGACAAAATCAATATTCCGTTCCATATAGCCGAAGATCCTTTGCTGAGTGTGGCGAAAGGTACCGGTATTGCACTGAAGAATGTAGATCGTTTCTCTTTTTTGATGCGGTAAATGATTTGCTAATGAGGCAGTTTGCTAATTTGCTAATGCCATGCGGTATGGATAGCGCAGTACATTGGCACATTGGCAAATTAGCACATTGAACAATTGGTATTAATGAAAAATCTGCTGAATTTCTTTTTAAAGTATAACTACTGGTTTCTCTTTGTTCTTTTGGAGATAATCAGTTTTGCTTTATTATTCCGCTTCAACAGTTATCAGGGGAGTGCGTTCTTTACATCTGCTAATTTTGTTTCGGGAGCTATGTATGATGCAGCCAATAATGTTACCGGATATTTTCATCTGAAAACGATCAACGATGAGTTGGTACAGAAAAATGTGGAACTGGAATTGCAGTTGGAGAGTATCCGTAAAGCTTTGATTGAAGCGACGGAAGACAGCAGTGGTGTAGAACAGCTTAAGCAGGAAGCACTGGCAGGATATGATATATTCAAGGCTAGCGTGATAAATAACAGTGTGACTCATGCTGATAACTATATTACACTTGACAAAGGAGAAGCGGATGGCATTCGTAGTGAGATGGGAGTGGTAAATGGAAGCGGTGTGGTTGGTATTGTTTATCTCACCTCTCCACATTACTCCATTGTCATTCCGGTATTGAATTCCAAAAGCAGTATTAGCTGTAAGATAAAACGGAGTGATTATTTCGGCTTCTTGAAATGGGATGGCGGTTCATCCGAATTTGCTTTTATAAAGGATATGCCCCGTCATTCATTATTTTCTTTAGGTGACACCATTGTAACCAGTGGACACAGTGCTGTTTTCCCTTCCGGCATTCCGGTGGGTACGGTAGATGATATCGCCGATAGTCACGATGGCTTGTCTTATTTGCTGCGGGTGAAACTATTTACGGACTTCGCCCGTTTGAATGATGTGCGCGTAATTGCCCAAAAAGGGCAGGAGGAACAATTGGAGTTGGAAAAGCAGGTAAAAACGACTAAGTAAGAAGGTTGATGTTGACTTATCTACAAAGAATAGAGTGGTTTATCGGACTGGTACTGTTGCAAGTGCTGGTGCTGAATCATATGCATATCAACGGGTATGCCACTCCTTTCTTTTTTATCTATTTTATTTTGAAGTACAATTCGGGAGTTAGCCGTAATGTCCTTATGATATGGGCATTCCTGTTGGGATTGACAGTCGATATATTAGGCAACACTCCGGGGATGAATGCGGCTGCGGCCACTGTACTGGCTTTTATGCGTGAACCTGTATTACGATTAGTCACGCTCCGCGATAGCGTCGAGGATTTTGAACCGGGTATCAAGAGTATGGGATTCTCGCCTTTCTTCCGGTATATCTTATTGTGTACTTTCTTATTTTGTACCATTTTACTTGTCATAGATACTTTTTCATTCTTCAACCTGCCTGTCTTATTGTTGAAAATATTGACAGATGCCTCAATAACCATCATTTGTATATTGTGTGCTGAGGCAATCAGGAGGAAAAAATAGTGGAAAGAGATTATAATCTGGAGAAGCGGAAATATGTAATCGGTGCATCGGTGATCGTTATTGTGCTGATTTACCTGATACGTCTTTTTACCTTGCAGATTATGAGTGAGGATTATAAAAAGAATGCCGATAGCAACGCTTTTCTGAACAAGACACAATACCCTAGCCGTGGGGTGATGTACGATCGGAACGGTAACCTGCTGGTGTATAACCAACCTGCCTATGACGTTACGATGGTGATGAAAGAGGTGCACAACCTTGATACGCTTGATTTATGTAAAACATTGAATATTACCCCCGACTATTTTAAAAAGCGTATCCGCGAGATAAAGGACAGACGTTCCAATCCGGGCTACTCTCCATATACTCATCAGGTATTTATGACCCAGCTTTCGGCAGAAGAGTGCGGAGTCTTCCAAGAAAAACTGTTCAAGTTTCCCGGTTTCTATATTCAGCGGCGTACTATCCGCCAGTATAATTACAATGCGGCTGCTCATGTTCTGGGAGATATTGCAGAAGTGTCCAAGGGGGATATTGAAGCCGATGATTACTATGTACGCGGTGACTTCATAGGGAAACAGGGGGTGGAACGCTCATACGAAAAACAGTTGAGGGGCGAGAAAGGAGTGGAGATATTACTGCGCGATGCCCGTGGACGTATTCAGGGACGGTATATGGACGGGAAATATGACAAGACTCCCGTTCCGGGGAAGAATCTGAAACTAGGTATAGACATAGAGCTTCAGATGTTGGGAGAGCGTCTGTTGGAAGGGAAGATAGGCAGTATAGTGGCTATCGAGCCATCCACAGGAGAAATACTTTGTATGGTATCTGCTCCCACTTTTGACCCAAGATTGATGGTGGGGCGCCAACGGGGTAAAAATCATCTGGAACTGGCGCGTGACAGTTGGAAACCATTGCTGAACCGTTCTATTATGGGGCAATTCCCACCGGGATCTACTTTCAAGACTACTCAGGCGTTGACTTTCCTGCAAGAGGGGATTATTACTCCTCAGACAGCCTATTCTTGCTATCATGGCTTTGTGTATGCCGGTCTTAGGGTGGGCTGCCACTCTCATGGGTCGCCCCTGCCTTTGGTGCCTGCCATTGCAACTTCCTGTAACGGTTATTTCTGTTGGGGGTTGTTTCACATGATAGGGGCGAAGAAGAAGTATGGTTCTGTACAGACTGCCATGAATACATGGCGTGATTATATGGTTTCTATGGGATTTGGTTATCCTTTGGGAGTAGACCTTCCGGGTGAGAAGCGTGGGATGATCCCGAATGCTGCTTATTATGATAAGAACTATCGGGGATCATGGAACGGACTGACGATTATTTCTATTTCCATCGGCCAGGGGGAAGTGACGGCTACTCCGTTGCAGATTGCTAACCTTGGGGCTACTATTGCTAACCGGGGCTATTATATTACTCCGCATGTAGTGAAAGAAGTGGAAGACGAGCCGTTGGATACCCTGTATACGACCAAACGTTATACTAAAGTAAGCCGTGAACATTATCAGACGGTAGTCGAAGGTATGCGTTCGGCAGTATTGGGAGGAACTTGCCGTAATGCGAATATTCCGGGAATTGAAGTGTGTGGCAAGACAGGTACGGCGCAAAACCGTGGAAAGGACCATTCTGCTTTTATGGGGTTTGCACCAATGAATGATCCTAAGATTGCCGTGGTAGTCTATGTAGAGAATGGAGGTTGGGGAGCAACCTATGGTGTACCTATCGGTGCATTGATAATGGAGAAATATTTAAAAGGCGAACTTTCACCGGAAAGTGAGGCGAAAGCGGCGGAAATACAAAACAGACGAATAGATTATGGCATACACGAACGATAGTATATGGAAATCAGTGGACTGGATGACTATCTGCATTTATCTGATGCTGGTTATCTTTGGATGGTTCAGCGTATGTGGAGCCAGCTATGATTATGGTGAGATTGATTTTTTTAGTTTCGACACTAGGGCAGGAAAACAGTTTGTATGGATCTGTTGCTCTTTGGGGCTCGGATTTATCCTGATGATGTTGGAGGATAAGTTGTATGATATGTTTGCTTATATTTTATATGGAGGCATGATGCTGCTGTTGTTGATAACACCTTTTCTGGCAGAGGATACTAAGGGATCTTACTCATGGATAAAATTCGGACCTGTAAGTTTGCAACCGGCGGAATTTGCTAAATTTGCCACGGCGCTGGCTTTGGCTAAATTTATGAATGTCTACGGGTTTACAATGAGTAAGTTAAAGTATTCATTGCCTGTGGTAGGGATGGTGTTGCTGCCCATGCTGCTTATTATTTTGCAACGGGAAACGGGGTCGGCTTTGGTTTATCTGGCTTTCTTTTTTATGCTGTACCGGGAGGGGATGCCGGGTTCTATTTTGTTTGCCGGGATTTGCGCCGTGGTCTATTTTGTAGTTGGAATCCGTTTTGGCAATGAATTGATGGCGGATGACTGTACTTCCATCGGTGAATTTTCTGTGTTGCTGCTGATAGTCATCCTTTCTGCTTTATTAGTTAATAGTTATTGCAAAAAAGCATCGGTAGTGTGGTATATCGGAGGGATTGGTGTTGGTGGTACCTTGCTGGCTTTATTATTTTCGTATTATGTTATCCCTTTTGACATTACTTGGTTCCAATATGGATTGTGCGTAGTTTTATTGTTCTATTTGATCTTCCTTTCTATGCATGAACGTATGCGTAATTATTTTTATATTGCTCTATTTGCGATAGGTTCGGTGGGATTTCTTTTTTCTGCCGATTATGTTTTCAATAATGTGCTGGAGCCACATCAGCAGATACGTATTAAAGTGGTGCTTGGTATGGAGGAAGATTTGGCGGGGGCAGGATACAATGTGAATCAGAGTAAGATTGCTATTGGGTCGGGAGGCTTATGGGGGAAAGGCTTTTTGAATGGTACACAGACTAAACTGAAGTATGTGCCTGAACAGGATACAGACTTTATCTTCTGTACGGTAGGGGAAGAAGAAGGCTTTGTAGGTTCGGCGGCCGTATTGTTTCTTTTTACCGGACTTATTTTGCGTCTTATTGTGGTGGCGGAGCGTCAGCATACTCGTTTTGCCCGTGTTTATGGATATTCGGTATTAAGCATTTTCTTATTCCATCTGTTTATTAATATAGGTATGGTTTTAGGACTGACCCCCGTTATAGGCATACCACTGCCTTTTTTCAGTTATGGGGGATCTTCTTTGTGGGGATTTACGATCTTGCTTTTTGTATTCTTGCGTATTGATGCAGGGCGGGGAAAACGTTAGAGCTTATTGGTTTTCCGGTTTGCGCAACCGGATACCTATATCGCTGATTCCCGTCAACGGGTTGTCCGTCATGATATGGACGATGCGGAAAGTACGTGCGCTTCCTTCTGTACGGATAGGAATAGATGCTTTATAAGGCAGGTCACATTGATATAATCCACAAAGACCATTTCCTGTTTTATTTCCAGCTTCGTCAACCAGAAAAAGTTGTAAAGTGTCTGTGACGTAAGTCAAAGTATCCTTTGTGTTATGGCTGACTTCTAGCCAAATATCTCTGTAAGGATAAGATTCTTGATAACGGATACCGATTTCTGCTTCGTAATTTCCGGCAGGGATAGAATTGGGCAGGGTATAAACAAGAGTATCACTTTTATCCCATCCGTCAAGGGGGACGGGGGCGTAAGAGTGATAGATGATATTGTTTTGACAGGCTGCCAATATGAGTATTGGCAGCCATGTCAGTTTATTCTTTAGTTGATACAGGAGTTTGTGGCTTTTCATTCGGGATTTGGCTATTGTTTCCGTTGTTCTTGTTGTCATTTTCCTTTCCTCCTCCGTTATTCCGGTTTTCACTGCCTCCTTCATTATTACCATTATTGGGGCGGCGTTTATTGCGGTTCCGGTTTCCGTCTTCCCGATTTTCACGACTGCGCTCTTCCCGGTTGCGACTTTCCCTGTTGCGATTTTCTTCTTTAGGGCGGTTTCCGTTCTCTTCGCGTGGCTGCTGAGCCTTGTTTTCTTTAGGCTCTCTAGGTTGTTTGGGACGTCCTTCTCTAAGTGGCCGGTTTTCTTTGGGTTGTTGTGACCGGTTCTCTTTAGGTTGTTGCGGACGTCTGTTTTCATTGGGAGTACCTTCTCCGTTATTACCGTTATTTTCCGGCTTACGTTTTTTCTTTCGGTTGCTGTTGTTGCCTTTTCGTTTGTCGAATCGGGTTAAGCTTTCTTGTTCTACTAAATCAACGGGCTTTTGAGGTTCGTTCTTTTTGACAGATTCGGTTAAGCTTTCCGGTTTCTCACCCCGTCGGTTCATATTAATAATTTCAAAAGCACGGCGTGCGGTGATGGTTACAGCATTAGCTATGAAGTTTTTGTCAGTAGAGTACATGATAGTTCCCTTCAAAATATCCGCTTTGAAAAAATAGAATGTACTATCCGTCGTTTCTAAAGTCATTTCTTTGCTTGGAAGGCGTTTTTGGGACTCTACATAGGCGTCTACCTCATAGTTTAGGCAGCATTTCAGCTTGGCACATTGTCCGGCTAACTTTTGGGGATTCAGAGAAATATCTTGATAACGTGCCGCACTGGTAGATACAGATACAAAATTTGTCATCCAGGTAGCGCAGCACAATTCACGTCCGCAAGGTCCGATACCGCCAATGCGTCCGGCTTCCTGACGGGCGCCAATTTGTTTCATTTCTATACGTACACGGAAAGCTTCGGCCAGTACTTTGATCAGTTGGCGGAAGTCTACACGTTCGTCCGCGATGTAATAAAAGATAGCTTTGTTGCCATCGCCTTGATATTCCACATCACCGATCTTCATGTCCAGGTTCAGATTCTTGGCTATCTGGCGGGACCGGATCATTGTGTCATGTTCTTTGGCTTTTGCCTCCTCGTATTTTTCCATATCTACAGGTTTTGCCTTGCGGTAGATACGCTTGATTTCGGCATCGGGTTTGATGTTTGCCTTACGCATTTGCAAAGGTACCAATTTTCCCGTCAGAGTTACTGTACCGATATCGTGTCCGGGGCTTGCTTCTACAGCTACTATATCCCCTTTTTCCAGCTTCAGTTTGTTGCTGTTCTTATAATACCCTTTGCGGGTATTCTTGAATTGAACTTCAACCATTTCCTGTTCCTCGGTGTTGCCGGGAATATCAGCCAGCCAGTCGTAGGTGTTCAGCTGCTTATCCTGTCGTCCGCAGCCTTTGCAACACAAACAGCCGCTTCCGTTCTTTAATTTGAATTCATTGTCCATAATTCTGTTTTAATTGAGAATTGAAAATTGAGAACTAAGAAATAAATGCCATGCGGTTCTGTTATTTTTTAATGCTCAATTCTCAACTTTTAATTTTTCAATAGCACAATCATTTTTAAAGAGAAATCAAAGAACACCATTTTGGGATTCACATTCTGTCCTATATGTAATTGTGCTTCACTAAGTTCGTCCATTATGCCCATTACATTCCGCTCGTTGACAAACGGTGCGAAACGGGTGGAAAAATTTTGTTCTTCGGGATTCATATACACTAAATCACGTTGATGAAAGTTGTATATGAAGTTTTCTCGTATCATACGTTGGCAGTAGGCCAGAAAATTCTTCTGACGTTCACGCCCCATGGAGGCTACCGCATCGCTCCATTGTCTCATTTCGCGTATCTTCCGTTGATAGGAAAGGCGCATCAAATTTATAAAGAGTTCAAAGAACAGTTTGTTTTCCTCGCTCAGATGTATGGTTTCCAGTGCTTTCAGAAAATTGCCTTCTGAGCGGTGTGCTATATCGTCAGCATCTTCCGGTTGTAGTCCGTATTTGGTTTGCAATACTTTTGAGATTTCAGGTTCTTTGATCCCATGAATGTTAAATCGTTGGGTACGGCTTTGGATCGTTTGCAAAATGGCATCAGGCTCTTCGGATACTAATAAAAAGACAGTCATGGCAGGAGGCTCTTCCAGTAACTTCAGCAGTTTGTTGCTGCATTCCACGTTCATCTTTTCGGGAAGCCATATAATCATGATTTTGTAACCGCCTTGACTGGATTTCAAGCTGAGCTTTCGTACAATCTCATCGCTCTCTTTTACAAAGATTTGCGCCTGTTGGTTTTCTGCTCCCATCTCTTTCAGCCAATGGTTCAGATTAAAATATGGGTTCTGCAGGACAAAGTTGCGCCAGTCTGCTATGAAATCATCGCATACGGTATCCTTTCCGGCTTTTTTCTTGATAACAGGAAAAACGAAATGCAGGTCGGGATGTATCAGCTTATTGAATTTCACACAAGTGGGGCAAATTCCGCAGGCATCTTGTTCACCACGGTTTTCACAGCAGATGTAACGGGCATAAGCTATTGCCAAAGGCAACTTTCCTGTACCTTCGGGACCGCAAATCAGTTGTGCATGAGGGATTCTTCCTTCTTTTACCTCGGCTATGAGCCGCTGTTTTGCTTCCTCTTGTCCTATTACATCTTTAAATAACATTGCTTTTTATAGTCATTTATTTACTGTTTAATAAATTGCTTTTGCAACTTCCTTTACACTGTTCACGGCACTTACGGTATAGAAATGAATGCTGGGAACCCCACAGGCTATTAATTCACGGCACTGGTGTATGCACCATTCTATGCCAAGACTTTCCGCTTCTTCATCTGTTTGACATTTCATCGCTTCGCCTGCCAGTTCTTGCGGCAAGTCTATCTTGAACGTCTTGGGTATCATGTTCAGCTGGGATAATTTGCGGAAAGGCTTGATACCCGGAATAATAGGTACATTGATTCCTTCTTTTCTTACCCTTTCTACAAATTCGAAATATTTGCGGTTGTCATAGAACATCTGTGTCACAGCATATTCAGCTCCTGCTTCAATCTTTTTCTTCAGCCAATAAATATCTTGTTCCATATTGGGTGATTCCTCGTGTTTTTCAGGATAGCAGGCTACTCCATAACTGAACGGAGTTCCTGTTACCTTGATGGGGGAACCGTCTACAAATACGCCTTTATTGAAATCATTGATCTGCTCTTCCAGTTCTATGGCGTGGTTGTAACCGTTGTTTTCGGGTACGAAAGCTGATTCGTGCTTTGCCTTGTCACCACGCAGTACCAACAAGTCGGTGATGCCCAGGAATTGTAGATCTAACAATACATATTCTGTATCTTCGCGGGAAAAACCGCTGCACAGGATATGTGGCACTGTCGTTATATTGTATTTGTTCTGCAAAGCGGCGGCAACAGCAACTGTTCCGGGACGGCGGCGCTGGCGTGTACGTTGGTACAGCCCGTTTCCCAGCTCCTTGTACACATATTCGCTGCGGTGGGTTGTAATATTGATATATTTAGGGTCGAATTCGCGTAGCGTATCAACCGTTTTATACAGTTTTTCAATACCCGTTCCTTTCAGCGGAGGGAGAATTTCAAAAGAAAAAGCCGTATTGTCCGTACTTTTTATTAAATCAACTACTCTCATCGTTCTGTCTCGTTCTCTTATGCCTTATCGGGCGGAATTACATATTTGGGCAAAAATAAGAAAAATATCGTAGTTTATGGGGATGAAAAAGCGATTTATTTTATCTTTGTTCTATAATAAAGTGAAACATACGGAGAGAAAAGCGTTTCCTTGCAGCTAAGCCGTGGTTTTCCACACTTGTCAGGGATACCGTCCGTGATGGTGGAGTAACCTTTCTCCTGCTTACAGGTATTGCTCTCTTTGATGATGACCTGTCAAGCTTTACTGCATGGAGAATACTTGCGGATGGGATAAGCCCCGTCCTTGCAGGAGATGAAACAATCTGTAAACCTTTGTTTGGGGAAGTGGCAGAGGTTTATAGGAACGGAGTGAACAGATTGGCGAACCAACCGACGAAGCGTTTCCATCCGGAGCGTTTTTTATATTCTTCCTTGGTAAACAGGGTACTGTCCAGCTTGTCATGCTCGAACATGGTGTTCAGTTCATGTGTGGTTTCTTTGTCAAAAATGAAAGCGTTGACCTCATAGTCATAGCGTAGGCTGCGGCTGTTCAGATTCGTACTTCCCACAGTGCAGAACAGGCTGTCCACCATCATGATCTTAGAGTGGTGGAACCCGCCATTGTACACATAAATCTTTGCTCCTTTCTTACGCAGCTTGTTTGCTGTATAGAACGCGGCATCGGGGGTAAAAGGAATATCCGATTTGCCCGGTATCATGATTTCTACTTCAACGCCTCGCTTCAACGCACGTTTTATGGCTTTTTTAATGCTTGGAATGGGAGTGAAATAGGGATTCACTATTTGTATTTTATCCTGTGCGGCATCAATGGACTTGATATAAGTCTGCCTCATCAGTCTGGGTTCTTTTTTCGGAATGCGGTCTACAATGGCTACATTCTTATTTCCCTTGAAAGTAGAATCGTTTCGTAGGGGATAGTATTGGCTTCCGCTTACGTGTTGTTTGGTGCTTTTGTTCCACATGGCCAGGAAGATGTCCTGCAATTCGTTTACGGCATTTCCCTCTATACGGATATGCATGTCGCGCCAGTCGCCTATTTCCGGCAGACCCTTTATATAGTAATTGGCTATGTTCATGCCACCGGTATATCCTATTTTTCCGTCTATGACTACAATCTTGCGATGGTCTCTGTGCAGGGCATGATTGATATAGGGGAATTTGAAAGGGTCGAACTTGACAATTTCGATTCCTTTGTCACGGATTGCTTGTATGTGTTTCTTTTTCAATGGCTTGTTGTTTGACAAATTGCCGAAGGCATCAAACAAAGCTCTGACTTCCACTCCTTCTTTCACTTTTTCTCCCAATAAATCAAATAGTGCGTTCGCTATGGAATCGTTACGAAAATTGAAGTATTCTAAGTGGATATGATGTTTGGCATGCCGTATTTCCTCAAAGAGATCGATGAATTTGGCCCGACCGCTTTTTAATAATTTCAGTTTGCTGTTTTGGGTGATAGGAATGCCGGCATCCTTTAAGAAATTGATAACGGCAGAGTCGCTGGTATAGGTTGGCACCGTATCTGTCGCTGCTATATGGATGTTGGTAACTTCTTGTGATTGAGCTGTCTCTACAGTGAAAGATAAGATGAATAAAAGTATTAAATAAATATGTTTTTTTATATCAAACTTCATTGCTTTTTTTATTAAGGCTGCAAAGGTATTTATTATTCTAGGAATGAACAAGCCATCGGTATTATTTATGTTTAAAAGGGAGAAATAGAACAGTGTGGCCATTTGTTTGAACAGTTGGTAAATTGAGGTGGTAGAAATTTAATGAAGGCTGTTTTTATTGTTCCATTCATCTCTTTTTTCAGGCTCGGTATAAACATCTGTAGTGTGTGTGAAAGAAGTTTGTCGGTCCGGTTTTTCTGCTGTTGTGACATTCAAGAGGAGGAGATACGGAAAAATAATAATCCGTCGGCGGGATTAAAAGAATGCATATCGCATCCAGCCCTGTTGCCTAAGCCTTTTCTATCTCCAGATTAACCCTTTTTATGCGGATGTATTCTATCTCCATAGCCTTGGGAGTTAACTCCATAGCCTTGGGAGATAACTCCAAAGCTTATGGAGATAACTCCAAAGGCTTGCGGAGATAAAACAGACGGGAAGAAAACCTTTAATCATACGGCGGGAAAGGTTTGGGGATACAGGTAAAATCTTTTAGTGATGAATCCGGTGTATGTACAGGGTTATACATATATTATATTCATTCTTATATGTATGTATATGAACTTCCATACGTTCAGAATGAAAATCCACATCAGGGCAGGGGTGTTTTTTATCTCTGCCGATGCATCGTAAGCCGTCATTCCTTGGAGGTACAAATCTTTTATGGTGCTTTTTCATTGAAAAAGACTTGGAATGCTCTACTTTGTGTCAAGCTGGAATAGTTTATAAAAAAGAGAGTATATGATTGATAAACAGTATGCTATGTGAAATTTTCCTTGAAAATGTAGTGAGGGCATGAGGGTATGAGTGAGAGCAAGTATTTTTACCATTGGCGTATAAATGGTTTATAGTTAGCTTGTTATGTTTGCAGTGAGGGCATGAGGGCATAAATGCTTCGAACTTTCTAGTGGGAGCTGAAGGGAAAGGCTGATACGCCAAGAATATTTTGGAAAACTGATCCGGAAAATCCATTCTTGGTTTAACTCTCGGTTTAACCGAACCATGTAAACCGGCGCGTTTAAGGCATAAAAAAAGAGAGTTACTTTGGTGTAACTCTCTGATTCTTTGGTGATCCGCTTGGGGCTCGAACCCAAGACCCCAACATTAAAAGTGTTGTGCTCTACCTGCTGAGCTAGCGAATCAATCCTTTGTTATTGCTATTCTTCCGAATTGCGAGTGCAAAGGTAGACGTTTTAGATGAAATATGCAAATATATTACTTGATTTTTTTGAATTATTTTTCGTTAGAATTCTCTTTGTGCTGAAAATCAGTGTGTTCTATCCCTCCGGAAAATTCTTTTTCTTTTATTCGTATGTATCTTTGATAGTAAGAAAGCATCAAGCTGGTACAAGGCAAAGCGATAATCATACCTACAATTCCCATTAATGCCCCCCAGACGGAGAGGGATAATAAAATGATAGCAGGATTCAATCCTGTGATTTTTCCCATAACTTTCGGTACAATCAGACCGTCTTGTATAATTTGTACGATGCAGAACACAAGGAAGGCGCAAAATAATATCCACCAGAAATTCTCTCCTGTATCCGCAGCCTTCAGTAAGGCTAATAAGACTGTGGGAATAAAAGCGATAAGCTGAAGGTAGGGAACCATATTGAGAAGCCCGATAAACAATCCGAAACCGATGGCTAACGGGAAATCAATAATAAGAAACCCTATGCTGAACAGAATCCCTACACAAAAAGCGACAAACGCCTGCCCGCGGAAATATTTGTTCATGCCGTCCTGTACATCCGTGACAATATGTACTGTCATTTCACGGTGTCTGGCAGGGATCAGTTTTATCCATCCCCGTGCAATGGCTTCATAATCTAATAGAATGAAGAAAGTGTACAGCAGGATGATGAATGAGGTGAATACACTGAATACAATATTGACAGATTGGGTCAGCAATGCCCATACTTGGGGAAGAACATTACGCATGGTATTCGCAAAATTGCTTTCGTTCAGCGCTTCGTGTATTTTCAACATATCTATGTGCTCTTTTATGAAATTGGCCACTGTGCCGGGAATAGCTGCTTGCTTGGATCCTTCGATAAAATAGGCGGTGAGCAATTCTTTCAGTTTGCCGAATTCTTCAATGATTGGTGGTACAAGTCCTACAAATGCTAAAGTGATAATGGACAGTAATACCAGCAAAACAACCAATATGGAGATTACCCGGTTCCTCAGACGCAATTTGTTCTGAAAGAAAATGACCATCGGATAGGTAAGATAGGCTATCAGCCATGCTATGAAGAAAGGAAGCAGCACTCCGCTGAGTCGGTTGACCAGATATAGAATGCCGATAATGACCATCGCTGTCAATATTCCGCGGATAAAACTATCGAATGTTATTTTTTTCTGTATCATAAAGTGTGTGTTATTTATTTTCAGTTTCCTCTTTCAAAGCTTCCATATAGCAGGTCCGGCAAAGAGGCTCATAGTCTGCCTTTTCCCCTAATAGGACCCGTTTTTCGCTTTTGGTGATTCGGTGGGTGGCATAGGCCAAGTTCCCACATTTCACACAAATGGCATGAACTTTGGTTACTTCGTCTGCAATAGCCAGCAAGGCAGGTATAGGTCCGAAAGGAACTCTCCTGAAATCCATGTCCAATCCGGCGACAATGACTCTTATCCCGTTGTCAGCCAGTTTGTTGCAGACATCAACCAAACCTTCGTCAAAAAATTGCGCTTCGTCTATACCCACTACATCCTTGTCTGAGGAGAAAAGCAAGATGCTGGCAGAAGAATCAATAGGGGTGGAGGCAATAGAGTTGCTGTCATGTGATACAACTTCTTCTTCCGAATAGCGTGTATCTATGGCCGGTTTGAATATTTCAACCCGTTGACGGGCAAACTTCGCTCTTTTCAAACGGCGGATTAGTTCCTCGGTTTTACCTGAGAACATTGAGCCGCATATTACTTCTATTCTTCCTCTTCTACGTGTTTCCTGGATGTGGTCTTCTGAAAAAACTACCATAATTTAGTTATAACAATTAGATTAATTCTGAGTGCAAATGTACGACTTGTACCCCGAAAAAGGATTATTTTCACTTGGAAATTTATTAATAAAAGATATAATGTTAAACAAAAGTGCAACATCTGTTAAATAATTGGGACAATTAACTTTATGCATTTAAATTCTTTCTACATTTGTTCCAGTATAACAGAATGCAATTGTTTTATGGGAAAACTGTATGTCGTACCTACTCCAGTAGGAAATTTAGAGGATATGACTTTCCGTGCCATCCGTGTGTTGAAAGAGGCTGATTTGATATTGGCGGAAGACACGCGTACTTCGGGTATTCTTTTGAAACATTTTGAAATTAAAAACGCCATGCAGTCTCATCATAAGTTTAATGAGCATAAAACAGTGGAAGGTATTGTGAATCGCATCAAAGCGGGCGAAACTGTTGCTTTAATATCTGATGCCGGAACTCCTGGTATTTCTGATCCCGGATTTTTAATAGTGCGTGAGTGTGTGAAGAGTGGCATTGAGGTGCAATGTTTGCCTGGAGCTACTGCTTTTGTACCTGCGCTGGTGGCGTCGGGATTGCCTGATGAACGTTTCTGCTTTGAAGGATTCCTGCCACAAAAAAAAGGAAGAGTGACCCGTTTGACCTCTTTGCAAGAAGAAAAACGGACGATGATATTTTATGAATCACCCTACCGTTTGGTGAAAACCTTAACTCAATTTGCCGAGTTTTTCGGTGCCGAAAGGCCTGTTTCCGTATGTCGTGAGATTTCAAAAATTCACGAAGAAAGTGTTCGGGGCACATTAACTGAAGTTATAGCGCATTTCACTCAAAACGAGCCGCGAGGTGAAATCGTAATCGTACTCGGTGGGAAAGAGGACTAAAAATGAATAAACTTAAAATGTAAAGCAAATGAAAAAACTAGTATTTTTATCGTTGTTATCTGTGGCTTTATTGACTTCATGCGGTAATGGAGCTCAGAAAGATGCCTTGAAGGCTCAAAATGATTCTTTGATGGTAGAACTGTCAAACAGAAATGCTGAATTGGACGATATCATGGGTGCTTTCAATGAAGTACAGGAAGGTTTTCGTCAGATAAATGAAGCTGAGAATCGTGTAGACTTACAGAGTGGTTCTATTCGTGAGAATAGTGCTGATAAGATAAAAGAAGATATTCGCTTCATCAGTGAAAAATTACAGTCAAACCGTGAGCAGATTGCGAAACTGGAGAAGCAATTGAAGAATAGTCAGTATAATTCCGCTCAGTTGAAGAAAGCTGTAGCCAACCTGACGAAGGAGTTGGAAGCTAAACAGCAGCAGATTGAGACTTTGCAGGCTGAATTGGCTTCAAAAAATATTCGTATCGCTGAGCTGGATGATGCTGTGGCCGGTTTAAGCCAGAATGTAAGTGAACTGACCGCTGAAAATGAGGCGAAGGCTGCAACTGTAGCCAGCCAGGATAAAGCTTTGAATGCTGCCTGGTTTGTTTTTGGTACAAAATCTGAATTGAAGGACCAGAAAATTCTTGAAAAAGGTGATGTCCTGAAAAGTGCGGATTTTAATAAGGATTATTTTACTCAGATTGATATTCGTACTGATAAGGAAATCAAGTTGTATTCTAAACGCGCCGAATTGCTGACTACACATCCGGCTGGTTCATATGAACTGGTGAAAGATGCGAAAGGCCAGCTGACTTTGAAGATTACAAATCCTACTGAATTCTGGAGCGTATCACGCTATCTTGTTATTCAGGTGAAATAAGGAATTTAAATTATTGTTCTGTGAAAGGGTTGTGCCGTGAGTGACGCAACCCTTTTTTAATCTGCTTTATGTTGTATGTATAGAAGTATATTTATTGATTTGGATGATACGGTATGGGCTTTTACTGAAAACGCTCGTGATACATTCCAAGACATGTATGATAAATATCATTTTGATCGTTATTTTCGTTCTTTTTCGCATTTTTATACTTTGTATAGCGGGAAGAATGAGGAGTTGTGGAATGAATATGGTGCTGGTAGGATTACAAAAGATGAGTTGAATGAGCAAAGATTTGCCTATCCGTTGTTGCAGGTAGGCGTTGCAGATAAAGCGTTGGTAAAAGCCTATTCGGATAATTTTTTTGATGATATAGTTTACAAGAAGAAACTGATGCCTCATGCAAGAGAGGCTTTGGAATATTTGGCATCCGCTTATAATCTGTATATTTTGTCCAATGGATTTAGGGAATTGCAAGAGCAGAAGATGCGTTCTGCCGGTGTGGAAGGATATTTTAAGAAAATAGTTTTGTCAGAGGATATAGGAGTACATAAACCGTTTCCGGAGATTTTTTATTTTGCCATGTCGGCTACGCAGTCCGAGCTGCATACTTCTTTAATGATTGGAGATAATTGGAAGAATGACGTTGAAGGTGCGAAAAACGTAGGGATGGGAAATGTTTATTATAATATAAAAGGTGAGAAGAGCTTGCCTTTTAAACCTGGTTTTGATATGAGGGATTGGCGGGAAATCGCTTCTTTCTTATAAAATTGAATGGAAGATGTTGATGGATAAGTCTGTTGGCACAAACAATGTATTTGCATAAGGAATGCCCGATATTTGTTTTCAAGGGATGCTCCTGTGTATGGGGGCATCCCTTGAAAAGCATTTTTCTTTCAAAATAAAAAATGTGATTATTTATTTTGGAAGAGTATTTGTCCAATTGTTCTGAGTTACTCCGAATCCAGCGTTGATTTCTGCACTAGGAATAGGAAATACTAAATTTGATATTTCGTAATTAGTATAAGTAAATTTGATGGCTGGAGCACTGTTGGCATATACACTGACTCTTTCATTCCAGCGACGCAAATCATATAGACGCATACCTTCTTGGAATAACTCACGAGCACGTTCGTCTTTTATAAAACTCATAAGATTTTCTTTTTCGCTCGGTAAATCGTTTGTTGATTTTATATCTAAATTACGCTTGGCTACTACTAATAAAGCTTCTTTGGCTTCATTCAATTTGTTTAATTGTACATTTGCTTCAGCCTTAATTAAATACATTTCCGGAGCATTTACAATATAATTAGTTCCACGAGCAGGGTTACCTGACGAAAAGTGAGCAATTTTACCACCTGTGTAAACAGGTTCAGATTCTGTAGAAGTTTTATCTCTTCCATCAATAAGAATTTTACGGCAATCGTTAGTTGCATACATTGAAATTAGTTTAGGACTAGGACTAAAGTTGTATGTAGACCACAAAGTTCCATATGAATTAGCTGACCAGTTTGTTGTATTAGTAATAGCTAAAGCAAACATACTTTCGGAATTTGATATTTCACTATTATAAAGAGCTTTGTATGCATTAGCATCGTTGGTTAAAGTAGTAATACCCGCTATTTTTAGTGCTTGTTCTGCATAGTTTCTTGCTTCATCCCAATTTTCTAAATATAGGTAGGTACGGGCCAATAAACCATTAGTAGCAGCTTTTCCTAAATATTGGAGTTCTCCTCTGTCTTTACCAGCTGCTTCAAAATGGGATAATGCATTTTTTAGGTCATTGATGATGGCTTCATAGCTTTCGCCAACAGTAGAACGGCTGATTTTAGTCAATGCTTCTTTGGGTTGGTCAATTATGACGATTCCTAGTTCGGAAGAAAAATCTTGTCCATTCACTTTTATTTGGTGCCCATAAATATTAGTAAGCAATAATTGTGCGTAACCTCTTAGAGCATAAGCTTCAGCCATATACATATTAAGTTCTGTTTTTTCATCATCGCTTGCATTGTTATATAGTGCTTGAGAAGCTTGAATTACACGTGCTGCATTATCAGCTGTTTTATAACCATACTCCCAAATACTTTTTAAATAAGTATCTGTATCTGTAAAAGTATAGGTATAAATACCATCAAAATGTCCGGTTTTAGTATTCCAATAAGTAATATCTGTAGGAATATCACCAATAGCTAAAGCATAGTTACCAGCAAATGCATAATAAAATAATTGATAATAAGTTCCATTTAATGCTGTACTAACGTTAGTTACAGTGTTGAGCCCTCCTTCTAGGTCCACTCCTTTATAGTTGTCAGTTTCAAGAAAACTGTCACCACATGAGGAAAGTCCTGTTGCAAATGTAAAAATGGCAATTGCATTTAAAATATATTTTTTCATATCTTTCCTTTATTAAATTTTACCTTATTTAAAAACTTAATTGAATACCTCCGATGAATGTACGGGTTACTGGATATTGCCACGCAATTACACCATTGGAATAGGTTTCAGGATTATATCCAACAAAATCATTGGATGTAAATGTATATAAATTATCAATGGATATATAAGCTCGTAATTTTTGAATGAATATTTTCTTTGTTAGATTTACGGGCACAGTGTAACCTAAGGTCATGTTACTGATACGTAAGAAATTACTGCTATATAAGAATCTAGAAGAAGTTTGAGTTGCTTTATTGGGATCTCCATAAATATATTGTGGATATTTGGCATCTTTATTTTCTTCTGTCCATGAATTTAATGCAACGTCTTTCAACGGAGTACGATTGGCCATACCAAATCCGGTGAATGAAGCTCCGGAATCGAAAACTTTTCCTCCTAATCTATAGGTAAAGTTCATGTTAAAGTCAAATCCTTTCCAGCTTAAATTTGTACCGAATCCACCTAAAACTTTGGGGTCAGCATCGCCTACATAACGTTTGGCTGCTGCATTGTAGTCGGAGGTCGTTTCGTTGCCTTCTTCATTCAGATACCATAATGGTTTACCATTTTCGCGGTCAACGCCTGCATATTCTTTCATATAGAATTGGCGATAGGGGCGTCCTTCTTCAATAATTTGATAAGTATATTCTATGGGTTCATCTGTAGATAGTTTGATGATCTTATTTTTGTTCCATGTCATATTTGCATAAATATTCCATGTAAGATTATTGTTGTTGATAACAGATGCATTGATAGATGCTTCAATACCACGGTTGCGGATTGCACCAATATTTTGGTATACTGTAGACATACCTGTAGTCATGGACAATGGTACTTCAAACAATGCGTCACTCGTCTCTTCATTATAATAATCGAAAGTAAGATGGATACGATTAATTAAAGATAAATCAAAACCTATATCAAATTTTTTTGAAGTTTCCCATGTCAAATCTGAATTAGAGATGCTAGTGGGAGTCATACCAGGCTTTTCGTTATAATTGTATCCGGAAGAATAGAAACCACGTGCTGCATACCAATCGATATCTTGATTACCTACGGTTCCGTAAGAGGCCCGAAGAGTGGCATTGGTAATAATAGAATTATCTTTAAGAAATTCTTCTCCACTTACACGCCATTTTCCACCAACAGACCAAAAGTTACCCCAACGATGATTTGAACCGAAAACAGAGGAACCGTCACGGCGGAATGAACCAGATACATAATATTTATCCTCGTAAGAGTAGTGTGCATCCATAAAATATGATGCCAATCGAGCTTCTTTCTTATAATATTCCGATCCTTGAGGAGTTCCAGCAGTAGAAAGGTCGGTTTTTCCATCAGCTGCAAATGGGAAATCAGAGCCTGAATAATATTCATAGAAATAATTCTTTCGTTGCATCTCTTGACCTAATAACAAGTTAATATTGTGTTTGTCAAAAGTATAGTTCCAACCTAATACATTGTTCCACGTAATTGTTGTATAACGAGAATTGTACTGTTGACCTAATCCATTATAATCAACAGCTTGTGGATTATATAATGCACTCCAATATTGATATTGACGTAAATCAGCAATATTTACACCTAAGGTAGTTTTTGCATAAATACCTTTTCCGAGATCAATCTGCAAATATGGGTTGAAGTTCAATGTTTGATTATTGTTTTCATTGATTTCACCAGCTTTTTCATCATATAAAGCTAGAGGATTATAATTACTGATATTGGCATAACTTCCATCTTCATTATAGAAAGGCATCATAGGATTCATAGAACTTATAGCTGCTACAGTAGCGCTGGACATAGAGCCACTTGTAGCTTGTGAAAAGCCGTTTTGGGTAGAATTACTGTATGAAGCGTTGACACCGATAGTAAAGCAACTGAACTTAGAGTCTAGGTTCAAACGTCCTGAATAACGTTTCATGTCAGAACCAATAATCAATCCTTCAGTATCTAAATAACCTAAACTAACATAATAACCAGTAGAACCAGAACGTCCTTGGAGGTTTACATTGTAGTCTTGGTAGTATCCTTTACGGGTGATAGCATCCATCCAATCGTAGGATGAAACACCATCCCAACCATAACCTTGATATACTTTTTTCAAATAATCATAGCTCTCATCATAGGTGTTACCATAAGCAACAGAACGTCCGTGAGCAAATAGATTCATAGATTCTTGAGCATTGGCGTAATCCATATTATGATTTCCCATTGAAACAAATCCTTGTTTAATGTCTAAGTTGATGCTCATTTTTCCCTCTTTTCCTTTTTTAGTAGTGATTACAATAACGCCATTAGCTGCGCGTGAACCATAAATGGCTGTAGCCGCAGCATCTTTTAGAACTGTAACACTTTCAATATCAGAAGGGTTGATTGCGGCCATCGGATCAAAATTATTATTTGTAGTCGTACTCATACCATCTGTTTCAGAGTTGACAGGCATTCCATCTATTACATATAATGGCTGAGTGCCTGAATTCAAAGAACCACGTCCACGAACATAAATCTCGCTCCAAACACCAGGCATACTGGTAGAGTTGCTCATTTGTACGCCTGGTACAGCTCCTTCTAGTGCTTTCACAAAATTAGCATCAGATTTTTTGGCTATAACATCTTCACCAATAATAGCAGCAGCACCAGTAAATGAAGCTTTGCGTTGAACTCCATATCCTGTTACTACCACTTCTTCAAGCACTTCGGCATCCGACTTCAAAGTGATATTAACAGTCTGTTTTATAGCTACTTCTTGTGTAGCCATTCCGATAAAGGAAACTACCAAAGTCTTTGCGGAACTAATTATTTATGTAAAGAACTGACAATCAACACAAAAGTATTTCTTCGCTTTGCCTGCTTTTCTACTATATAAATTGTTTGAGAAGTATAAAAAAAATAATTTTCTACCTTTATTCTACTGAAATAAGTAAACCAATTTATATAAATTCGCTAAATTTGCCATTGTTCTATTTATTTATGAAATGAAATTCCATTTTATTTTAATCAAATAAACATTACAATAGTCATATCACAATATTTATTACTGGAATAAAACGAATGCTTGAAACAAAAACTAATTGTAAGAAAAGCTTTTTATTATCATGAAAAAGACACTATCAAAGGTATTTCTTTAAACTTTATAGTGAAATATAATTGTAGCTATAATTATAAAGGAGGTGTGTCGTAATGCACGATGCACCTCTTTTTTTGTTCATCACTATACAAATCTGTTCACTTTCTTTAAGC
>NZ_JBDFXP010000054.1:0-29201 GCF_040911965.1 Phocaeicola sp. RTP21359st1_B8_RTP21360_211022 | reverse complement strand
ATAGTAATTTTGTAACAAGTTATGGATGGAGCTCTTTTCAATTAGAATACAGCGCACTTTTCAATTAGTATCTACAAAGTGAACGGAAAGAACGAGCACTTCATTAACAATAAACTATTATATTCATTCAATAACGAATAAGATCATGGAATTATCTTGGGGAAAATGTACTATCAAAATTGGAAAGCTGCAAAGCAGCGGAGAAGCTCCTTCATCTTGGATTGATATACCGACACCTGTCGAGAACTCTACAAAATTGACACCTACAAAAGGTGCGAAGAAAGAGGCCAAGATTGAAGGTGGAGAAAACGAGGCTGTCAAGTATGCGGCAAACACCTATACGTTTGAGTTTGAAATCCGGGCTGGCAAAGGCCGTAGAAAACCGGTGGAAGATACAGATGGTGTGATTACAGGTGAATACGCTGTCAAGCTCCAGCCTGAAGACAAAACTGTTGAAGGTATCATAATCGACAGAAGCGTGTTGTCCTTGGAGGATACATACGACACAGATAATGGCACCAAGTGGAAATATACCGCTGACGTATTGAAACCTAAGACCGGCAATCAGGTAAAATTCGAAGTCGTAAATTTTAATGGTGCCGGCAGCCTTCGAGTGATCATCACAGATGATGGCGGAGCCGGCATGTGGAAATTATCTACAGAAACGGACTGGCATCATAGCGGTACTTCAATTACCACAAAAGCCGGTCTTGTGACAATCATATATAAAGATATCGAAGGAAAAACACTGCCTACACAGACATCCGCTACTGTTAAAGATGGGGAAACAGTTGAAGTAAACGCGGTGTACACTTCTGCCGGATGATAATTTTCCATTCAGAGAACAGGCAAACGGAAAGACGTCCTTTACAGGTTGGAGGATAAACCTGCATCAAATTTATGATTTATGAATGACAAAGAGCGAAATATTGAGATGGATGTGGCCGACGCCATCATGGAAAGACCTGCCGGCTTTACCGTTGGCAAGCGGTCTTTCTTTATCCATCCCGTCACACTCGGCAAAATGTATCTTTTGGCCAGATTATTTGATTCCCTCGAAATAAGCAAACAGGTTGTTTCCACCAATCCTTATATGGAAGCCATAAGGATCTGCAAAACGAAACGTGATATTGTCTGCCGCATACTCTCCTACTCCACGTTCAACCGGAAGAACGATTTGTTCGACAATAGCAAGGTGGATAAGCGTACAAAATTGTTTTCCCGAACACTCTCTGAGGAGGAACTTGCTACCATACTGGTTCTCATTCTTACAAGTGATAATATGGATACCTTCCTGCGGCATTTCGGAATAGACAAAGAAAATACGGAAAGAAAACGGATAGCCAAAGTAAAAAAGGACAATAGCAGTATCTCATTCGGAGGCAACAGCACCTACGGAACAATGATAGACTTTGCCTGCCAAAGATACGGATGGACTTTTGATTATGTGGTATGGGGCATCAGCTATATCAATCTAAGGATGTTAATGGCTGATGCCATCACGACTGTATATCTGTCCTCTGACGAAATGAAACAACTCGGAATATCTGGCTCAGAAGAAATAATCGATGCCGGGAATCCAAAGAACAGGGAACGTATCAAAGCCCTGCTTGAGGAATGAATCGGAAAAACAGAACAATATTTTCATAATCGGTCAAAAAAATTACGGGGTCTATAATTTTATAACAAGAAAAATAGAACAAATGTCATGTCAATGCACATGATACCCATCAAATCGAAAAGACTATGGCTGGATTGCATTTTGATATAACTGGGGATAACTCCAACTTTTTACGCAAGCTAGAGGAAGCACGCAACGGAGTACGCAACACATCAAGACAAATTGAAGAAAGCGGGCTGAGTATTGAGAAGATATTCGGAAGACTGACCACGGCCGCAGCCACTTTCGGAATCAGTCTTGGAGCGCAGCAGCTCATCAGTGACATAGCTCGTGTACGTGGCGAGTTCCAGCAGCTTGAAGTGGCATTCCAGACAATGCTTGGAAACAAGGGACAGGCGGACACACTAATGTCCCAACTGGTACGTACCGCCGCCATCACTCCATTTAACCTTCAGGATGTAGCCAATGGTGCGAAACAACTGTTAGCCTATGGTACGGAGGCTAAAGATGTGAATGATACGCTTGTCCGGCTTGGGGATATCGCGGCAGGACTATCCATCCCTTTGAACGATCTGGTCTGGCTGTATGGTACCACCATGACACAAGGAAGGCTCTTCACACAGGACCTACGTCAGTTTATGGGACGTGGAATTCCATTGGCCGATGAACTTGCCAAACAATTCGGAGTAACCAAAGACAAGGTAAGCGAACTTGTGACAGCAGGAAAAGTAGGATTCCCCGAAGTGCAGAAGGCCATTGAATCCATGACCAATGAAGGCTGCAAATTCGGCGGTCTGATGGAAGCACAATCCAAAACCATTACCGGACAAATAAGCAATATCGAAGATGCAATTGACACCATGTTCAATAAAATCGGAAAACAAAACGAGGGTGTCATCAACAAGACCTTGTCCGGCATGTCTTATCTGGTGGAGAACTATGAGAAGGTAGGTCGGTTATTGACCGGACTTGTTGCTACATACGGTTCATACAGGGTTGCAGTCATGGTCGTAACAGCCATTCAGTCGCTTCAAACCTCCGGCATAGCGGCCCTGACTGTAGCGGAACGTGCCCACTACGGATGGCTGGTCTTGCAGACAACAGCACAAAAAGCGTTGAACGCTGTCATGCTTACTAATCCGTATGTGTTATTGGCAACGGCAGTTGTAGGGCTTGGAGCTGCCATGTGGGCATTATCCGACAGCACAACATCTGCTGAACGTGCTTTGGACTCGTACAACAAGAAAATAGAAAAACTCGACACGGACGAAGAAGATCGGAAACGTACTTTGGAAGGTCTTGTTAGCACCATTAATAGCGAGGTGGAAGCCGAGACCACTAAACTTAAAGCCTTAAAAGACATTGAGAAACTATATCCTGTACTCTTTAAGAAGTATGTCGATGAGAAAGGTCATATACATGACTTGACTGGGTTTTGGAAGGCATATAATGAAGAGGTTTCAAAATCCAGAACACAGTCAAAACAGGCTATAGTCGAATCTTTGGAACAACAAATAAAAAGTGCAGAATGGGCTTATAATCTGGCAAGGAAAGAGAACAACCGTTCCGAAATGAAGGTTCAGGCACAGCGTATCGAAGACCTGAAGAATGAATTGGCAAACGCAAGAAAAGATGTCTTGTCAGAAATCAATACCCAATTGGAAGTTGAGAACAGACAGGAAACACAAGAAACTACATATCAAGAGGATTTGGCAAATGCTAAAGTCGAATGGGAGAAAGCGAAAAAAGGGTACGAGGCCTTAATCAAAGATCAGACGGCTACATCGAAACAGGTGAAAGAAGCCAAAGATAAGATGGAGGCATCCGAAAAGACATACAAGGAGCTGGGCGGAGTAACCGGAAGCGCACTGACCAGACAGGAAAATCTAGCAAAAAAGCAAAAAGAAAATCAGGAAAAGCTGGACGGGCAACTTCTTTCACTTCACCGTCAGAACCAACAGGATGAAATCAACCTGATGAGAGAAGGCACGGAAAAGAAGTTGAAACAGATTGACCTTGATTATCAGAAACAGATTGATGCGATAAGAAAACAGGAGGAAGAATGGAGCAAAGCCGGTAACGGTAAGCTGACCGACAAGCAGGCACAGAAAATTTCAGAAGCTTATACCAATGCCGAAAGTATGAGAGATAAAGATATTTCCGATGTAACTGAAGGACAGCTGAAAGCCGAACAACAGGCTTTGAACGACTACTTGAAAGAATATGGCACGTTCCAGCAGCAGAAATTGGCTATCGCCCAAGAGTATGCGGAAAAAATAAGGAAAGCACAGGAAGAAAACGGTGTTAATAGTGCACAAGTAAAGTTACTGGAGAAACAACGTGATGTTGCCATACAGAACAAGGAAACAGAAGCCATAAAAGCCAATATAGATTGGGTTACTGTGTTCGGTGAGTTTGGTTCCATGTTTTCCGACATGATAAAGCCCGCCTTGGACGAAGCGAAAAAATATGTACGGACTGACAAGTTCAAGAACTCCGATCAGGCAAGCCAGAAATCATTGATTGACGCCATCAGCCAGATGGAAAAGTCTTTGGGTGGTACAAGTGGAGTCAACTTCAAGAAACTTGGAGAGGATGTAAAAGCCTATCAAATAGCAGAACAGAATCGTATCAGTGCCATAGGGATTGAAACAGCTGCTTTGGAAAGACTAAAGAAATCACAGGATGATTACACCAAAGCGCAGAAGGGCGGAACGGAAAGTGAGAAACAAGCCGCAGCAAACGCTCTTGAAACAGCACGGCAGAATGCTGACATTGCATCCGCCAATGTGAAGACACAGACTGATATCGCCAATCAGGCCCAGCGTAATGTGACTGATACTGCCACCATACTGAAAGCAAGCATGGAAAATTTATTGGGAGGCTTGCAGCAGATTTCATCCGGTGGATTGTATAACGCATATAGCGGAATTATCAAAACCGTGAACGGATTCAAGGATGTCATAGGAAAAACGTCAGAATCTCTTAAGGAGGTCCCCATTGTCGGATGGATTCTGTCCATCATTGACGTACTCAAAGACGGATTAAGTGATCTTGTCGGTGGTCTGCTTGATGCTGTTCTGAACGCTGTCAGTGGAATTATCGGTGATGTCTTGTCAGGGGATTTGTTTGTCACAATCGGCAAGTCATTGAGGAACGGCATAGGAAACATCCTGAACGCAATCTCATTCGGAGGCTTCAACTCCTTGTTTGGAATAGGTGGAAACGCCAAGGAAGTACAGGAAACGATAGACAGGCTGACGGACAGGAATGGAACTTTGCAAACGGCCATCGAGGATCTGACTGACGAGATGAAGGCAAGCAAGGGAATGAAATCGGTTGAATCTTACAGGGAAGCTGTAAAGTATCAGGAGGAAGTCAATAAAAACTATCTGCAAATAGCAAAGGAGCAAGCCGGATATCATAAGAGCCACGGCAGCTGGCAGCATTATCTGAAATGGACGGATGAAATGCTGGAACACGCAAGAAAAGCTACCGGCATGCAGGATTTCTCCGGCACCGATTCCTTGTGGAATCTGACCCCCGAACAGATGAAGGCTCTACGGTCGGACGTATGGTTATGGGATATCATGGAATCTTCCGGTAAGGGAGGTTACGGTGAGCGTGTTACCGACAAGCTGGATGATTATATAGAGCAGGCAGGAAAACTGGAAGAACTGACCGACAGTCTTTATGAGGGCCTGATCGGAATGTCATTCGATTCCATGTATGACAGTTTTATAAGCAGTCTGATGGATATGGAGAAGAGTGCGGAGGATTTTGCTGATGACATATCCAAATATTTCATGCAGGCGATGCTGTCAAATGCCATCGGTGAACAGTTTAGTGACAAACTGAGGACATGGTATGATAAATTCGGTGAAGCCATGAAGGATGATGGTACGCTTGACAATAATGAGCGTAAGGAGCTGATGGATGAATACATGGGTTATGTGGACGAAGCCATGAAGCTCCGTGACGAGCTTGCCGCAGCAACCGGATATGACAAGATTTCGCAAGAATCAACATCCCAGTCAGCTTCATCCAAAGGTTTTCAGGCAATGAGTCAAGATACTGGCGAAGAGTTGAACGGTAGGTTTACAGCATTGCAGATTGCAGGAGAAGAAATAAAAAATGCCATGCTGAATACGCTGGCGGTGGCACAAGCCATATCCTCATTTGCCAAAGACAACAATACAATGTTGACTGAGATAAGAAATCTGATGATTTCATCCAACGGTCACCTTGAAAGTATTAACAAATACACCAAACTAATTTATAAGTTTGGAAACAAGCTTGACGAAATAGCGAAAAATACAAAAAGTATATAAATATGCCACAAGAAGAACTGTTTATTAATGGAAAGGACGCTTATACCACATGGGGAATAAGCATGGATGACACTGCACTGTCCGCCCTCATGACCCCAGCACCCAATAAGGAGTTCATTGAGAACAAGAGCCGAATGGAGCATGGAAAGCGTGTGATAACAGCTGATCCCAAAAAGGACGAGCGCGATCTTACATTACAGATAAACCTGACAGCCCCTGATAAAGATACATTCTTTGCAAGGTATGACAGCTTTTGTAATGAGTTGGATAAAGGAATACTTGAAATAAAGACAAAGTATCAGCCCAATATAGTTTACAGGACTATTTATATTTCCTGTAACCAGTTCAGCCAATTCATGCAAGGCATAGGAAAATTCGTGCTGAAGCTGAATGAGCCTAATCCCAATAACAGAAATTCCCCTTGATATTATATTTGATTTTCAAATAAAATATATACTTTTGTTCAGCATTGTGTAAAGGCACACAAAACTTAATTATGGAACAAATCGACATCAAAGACATATCCGGTGCTATCCTGCTTACAACTTTGATCAATGAAGGCTGCAAGCGTAAGTTCACTCTGATGAAGGAGGACTACATCATGTTAAAGTTCTCCTTAGAGAATCCCATATATTTCAAACTTGGCTCATACGTGGAATGTAACTTCGGATTGTTCGAGGTGTGCGACTTGCAGAAGCCCGCATTCAACACCAATACCGCCGGCTACGATTACGAATTAAGACTTGACGCCTACTACTGGAAATGGAAAAACAAAATCTTCAAATATACCCCGGAGACGGCCGGACAGGAAGCGTCCTGGAACCTGACCGCCCCGCTTGACGTACAAGCCGGTATAGTCCTTAGAAATTTGAAAGCTCTTGGTTACACATACAAAGGACAGGATTTTGTTTTCTCCATTGATTCCACAGTCGAAAACAAGTCCCAGTTGATGAGTTACGATAACATCAACATCCTTGACGCTTGTTTTGAGATGGCGAAGAAATGGGATTGCGAATGTTGGGTGACTGAAAACATCATCCATTTCGGGCGTTGTGAGTCCGGCGATGCGGTGATTTTCGAGATCGGGAAAAACGTGCAGGAAATGTCACAGTCAGAATCCCAGTCCACCTATGCCACCCGTATCTACGCTTTCGGCTCAACAAAGAATATCCCATCTGACTACCGTCCGGTTGATGAGACCGTGGTTGTGAACGGCGTGGTGCAGCGCAGGCTGATGCTTCCCGAAGGCACTCCTTACATTGACGCTTATCCTGATATGACTACCGAGGAAGCCGTCGAGCAGGTGGTTATCTTCGATGAAGTCTATCCCCGAAGAACGGGCATCATGTCGGATGTCACCACTATCGAAGTGACGGACAAGGTGGAGAATGAGGACGGCACAACCACCGAGGAAAAATGGAATGCCTACCGCTTTAGGGACACGGGTGTTAACTTTTCCGAGAAATATATCCTCCCCGGTCAGGAGCTGAGGATACGTTTCGCGTCCGGACTTCTCAACGGTTTGGAGTTTGCCGTGAAGTTCAATCCTGAGGGAAAGCCGGAGATATTGGAGGATGGCGGATGGAACCCTGAGGCACAGCTTTGGGAGATAGTCAGGAATGAGGACTATGGCAGACCGCTTCCTGGTGATGTGCTCTTTCCCCAGGATGGAGATGAATATGTGCTTTCCGGCTGGGACAGCACGAAAATAACCGAACTTGGGCTTGTGGGTGCCGCCGAGCAGGAGCTGAAGGAAAAGACTGAAAAGTACGCTGCCAAATCCAAGATAGACCCGAGTACCTATGGCTGCACGATGATGTCAAATGACGCATACCGTGAGGATGGCATTCACAACCTCTACAGCATCGGTCAAAAGGTCAACCTTATCAACAAGGCTTATTTCGAGAACGGAAGGCAGTCAAGGGTTATCGGATTTGAATTCAATCTTGATTTAGCTTATGATTCCCCTATATATACTGTCGGGGAAACCGCCGCCTATTCTCGTATCGGGGAGCTGGAGGAAAAGGTTGAGAGCCTTACCCTAAAGGGACAGACCTATACGGGCGATGGTGGCAGCGGTGTGTATGTGATAAGAAGGAATGACTCTACACCGGCCACGGATAGTAACGTGTATTCCGCATTGCGCTCCTTAGTAATGTTCCTTCGTAAGGATCAAGCGGACGGAACAAATTTCTTATTGAAGTTCGGCAAGTTCATCGACTCCATGATTGCCGGTAAAGGTGCCGGTATCTATCCTGACGGGCGCGGTCAGTTCGAGCGTCTTGAGGTACGCGGCTCCGCAGTGTTCAAGGAAATCATCTATAACCGTCTGAACGCACAGGAAGGCGACACCTCATATTCCGAGAACGGAGTCATTGAGTCCGTGGCTTTAGAGAGCGACGGAACTTATACCCTGAAATTGCGCAAGCGCTGGGAGAATGACTTCACCGCATTCCAGGAGGGTGATATAGTGTACGGGATTGTAAACAACCTCTTTTCAACGGGGGAGTATTACGCCTCGTGGATGCGCGTGCTGTCCAAGAATGTCCCGGCCAACTCCATCTCGGTGTTGTCATACCCGGACAGTGAGGTGCCGGGCGGTAAAAACTATCCTCCCACAGAGTTGACGATCATTACCAGAAGAGGAAACGCCTTCAATGAGGACAGGCAAAGCTACTGGTATTTGTCCGCCACCACGGATAAATGTCTTGTCTGGCTGGAAGGAGTAACGAAGCCTGTCTTGGAACAGAACAACTATTACATGATATTGGGGCGTTTGCCCAATTTGGATTTGTTTGACAATCTCCCCGTCAACTATAAGCACTCGTACATATTCGCCCGTGCCGGCATCTTCGGTGAACTTTACCGTGTGGACTGGCAGGGACTGCCCGTACAGGAACTGGTGGACCGTGGCTTTTGGTCGGCCGAAGTCGCGTCCTCTGACAATCCTTACACCAATACGCAGGAGCGGGCGGACACGGTTTGGCACTACGGCTGCAAATGGAAGTGCCTGATGACGGGAACAGCCGACGAACCGCAATATGCGGCGGCCGGATGGGCGATGCTGGAAGGGAACCCGGAATTTACGATAGAGATCGGCAGCACAAAGGGGTGGTATTTTGATATCGAGACTTTTTCCACAACGCTATATATTACCGGCAAGCTGTACAACCGTGACGTGACAGATCATATATTTGACGCTGATGTGAGCTGGACGCGTGATACCGGGAATGTATCAGAAGATAACGCATGGGCGGTGAAGCGTGCCGGCGCCGGGAAAAATCTTCCTCTGACGATAGATGATCTCGGACCGAATTATACCAACATGCGGGTGTGTACGTTTAAAGCACAGGCGTTATTGCGTGACGGGCAGCAGTTTGAAGTGGCGGAGAATTTTGTAACATTTTAAAATGGTTTTATACAATGGCAACAAAGCAACGAAAAATAGAAATCAACTACCGGCTGTTACAAACCAGTTGTAACATCGAGGTGGTGGGCAGCGTGCCGGACATGCAGGTCTATCAGGCTGACAAAGCTGAATACACTCCGGACTATACGCTGACACCGCTGGTCCTGTTTCCGCGGTGCAACGCCACCGATCCGGAAGCGGTGACTAAAATCGGGGCGGTCAACTCCAGGCTGACCAACATGAAGTGGTACGAGCGCATCGGAACCACACGCACACTTATCACATCGACAAACACAGGCTACAGCATTACGGAGTCCGGTGACAGCAAGGGACAGATCACAATGAAAAAAAATGTCACCGTCCTAAAACCCGTCACGCTGGAGTTTTACGCAGAATATGCCGACACACGTACCGGACAGCTGTTTACTTTTCAGATGAGCCGTCTTGTCCGCGCGGTTGACGGTACGGATGCGATCCCCGTATTGACGATAGACAGCCCGTCCACGCTGGACTGGAACCCGGTGCGTGACATCACCGCACAGACCATCACGGCTAAACTGATGGTAGGCGACACGGACGTGACGGCTACGGGCAAATGCAAGTTCTTCTGGTACCGTCTGTTGTCTACGGGAGCGCTGGAGGCGATAACCACAGGAGCAGGTGACAACGACTGGGAGTTTGTATCACTGAACAAGAATGTATATAAGATTGACCGCAATTATATAGGTGATGACATCACGATTGTCTGCAAGGCCACCTATGCGGCTTCCGGGACTCCGGCATCAACCCCGGGCACATCGGACCCGGCAGTCTCTACGGTGATACGCCGCAGGATTCCGAAGATTGAAGCCGACTGGGAGGGCGTACCTACGGGTGTTCCGGATGGGACTTACGCCATCTTTCCCAGACCCGTCATTCGGGATACCATGGGGGTTATCCCGAATCCATCCGCCATGTTTAACTGTCACTGGTACGTCAAGAAGAGCGGAGATGCCGGATATGCCAAGGTTGCCGACGGATACTCTCCCAGGATACCTTTCAGCAACGGCATGATGTTAAAGCTGGAGGTGGAGGACAGAGGCCCTTACGTGGCGCTGACACAAGGCGGCAAGGTGCTCACACAGGGGGGCAAGGCGGTAGTAGTAAGAAAATTTGGATAACATTAAAAACAATAGAATTATGGCATTTTACATTAAAGTAACGAAGGAGGTTGCCGACCGGTTGCATCTGACCGATATCCGCAACAGGACAGCGGATGGCAATGTATTATTGTGGCAGGCGGACGTGGCACGTTTCCCCGGCGACACGGTATTTGACAGGGCCAAGGAAGCGGGCGGCATCTGCCTGACCCCGCAGGCGGCGAAAGAAGAGATAGACGGTACGGACCATCCCGTCGAAGTATTCACACCTGCCTCTTGGGGGGAGGACAACACCGAAAGCTCCGAAGGCACGGATAGTACGGAAACGACCGGGGAAGGAGGAGCGTCATGAGTTTGGCCAGCGCGACCGGACAGGTCATATTTTCGCAAAAGGGCGGCGTGTACATGCCTGCCATCCAGTGTAACCAGGGAGATCTGTATCAGGAGTATATGGGCGAAGCGTCCGCGCCGACGAACATCGCACCGGATTTCGCTTCGCTCAAGCCCGTCTTGTCCTTCATTCTCACCTCTTCGCGGGTGGCGGAAGGGCTGGTGGTTCCTTCCTCCATGAAATGGTATTTCAATGATGTCGAGATCAAGTTCTCGGGCAATGTCTCCACCAACACGTTTGGCGGTGAGACGGGACATTTCAAGTTTATCCCTTACCAGCCCGGTACGACGGATTACTACGGATTGCAGATCGTCAAGAATCTGGTCAAGGCGAGCGGAGCGGCCTCTTGTACCATCAAGGGTGAAGCTACCGTGACGATAGGGAATACCAGCGACACCGTCCAGTTCGTCTATAGCATCCCCATCACCAAGGGGGTCGGAAACCAAAAGCATGTGACGATCATTGCCGGTGACAACAAGTATTTTACCCTTTGGGACAAAGGGCAGAGCTGCATTCTGAAAGCCGTAGCGCGCATGGGCAGTGACGAGATCACTACCGGACTGGCGTACAAGTGGTACAACCAGGTCAACGGTGCGTGGAGCGTGCTGAGCGGAAAGACCACACAGACATTGACCGTCACCAACGATATGGTTGACACGACAGGTGTGTTCAGAGTGGAGGTGTACCAGGGCGGCAAGCTCATCGGTCAGGACACGCAGTCCGTAATGGATGCGTCCGATCCGTTTGATTTGATCCTGAATCCCACGCCCGAGGACGAGACCATCCGGGAAAGTGGTGACACGGTGGTCTATAAGCCCATTCTGGTCAAGCGTGGAAGTACCACCAAGTACAAGGACATGACTTTCTATTTCGTGTTCATGGACAGTGCAGGAGTAGTCCTTAACCCGTCTACTTCCGGTACAGCAGCCACTTCCGGCACGTGTACTTGGGACATGTGCCAGCAGGCAGGAGGCAACGTGGCATGGACCATCACAACCAAGGAATAAGGAGGTGATATGCCGTTGGTGACTAGAACCGGACAGGTCAGTTTTGCTCCAAAAGGTGACAAGGGAGATAAGGGAGCGCGCATGCGTATGCGTGTATGGGGGGCGTCTGTGTCTTACCTGGAGGGCAAGCAAGGGCAGCAGTTTTACGACATTGTACTTTATGACAACCTGCTGTACCTGTGCATCCGTTCGCATACGTCGGTTTCGACGGAAACCCCCAAACAGAATGTGGCTTCGGGGAAAATAAAATACTGGGAAGTAGCACAGAGCTGGACTTTTATCGCCACCAAGCTGTTGCTGACCGAGAAGATCAAGGCGTCCATGATTGATGCGGACGGTATCAGAGCGGTCAATGTGGACATCAGCGGAAAAATCACGGCGGATAGCGGACGTATCGGTCCGTTTTCCATAGATTCCGGCATGTTGTCCTCAAAAACTCTTTATAAGGATACAACAGATACTTATGTTGGTTTCAATCTGTCTGCCGGACAAATTGAGTTTTATAACGAAAGGACATTTGCACGTGTGAAAATCGGGGGAAACACGCAGTTTGTCACCATTGAAGGAATTGCGTATGATGCCGGAATTGACATACAGAGTCCGAATCCCATGATCGGAATGCACATCAAGACTCCGAGCATTCCTCTGTTCGTGGAGGGGGGTAACATTTTCCTTCATCCGAACAATGACAGTTATGTGTCTCTTCATGGCATAGTGGGGAACTGGAGGAACATATCCGACAGCACTTCCCTGAATAACAATGATGACAATGTGATGTTTATTAATACGGGTAATATAGAAGTGACACTTCCTCCGGATGTTCCGGGACATACCATATACTTCAAACGTATGAACGGCGGGGTACGACTTAAGGGAGGACGCATCCTGCCTGCCCCCGGAGGAAAAGAGATGTCCTCCATTGATCTGGATTATGCGTCCGGATTCGTTAAATGTATGGGCAATTATTGGGTTATGTTTTATTGCGGATAACAGTATTTAATTAAAAATATTATGAAAGTTGATTTTACAAAATTTCCCCTGTTCACGGGGATAGACAGACAGGATATGGTGATAGCGGATATCCGTAAGGATATTGCTGACGGCATTTACAGGAACGTGCCCGGTCTTCCGGCGCACGTGCTTGCGGAGAAGATCTATCGGAACGAGCTTGTGGAGCTTGCCGATGACGAGATTCATATACTTGACCTCTACACTTCCGCTTCGGTGGGGCAGCTCGCTGACTCATGGCAGGATTATAAGAAAAACAATTTGGAAACTGAAACTGGTAAATAAAAAATATTATGGAAAAGATGGAATTAAGTGAGGCGTTGAAAGCCAATGCCTCAGTACTGGAAGGACTATTAGGGATAAATGATACATGGTACAAAAGGAGATTTGGTGAAATTACTGATTTTAATGAAGCTAATAATACTGGATATATGTTTGTCGATAAAACCCAATCATTGGATAATAAACCCAATACATCAAGTAATTATGGATTCTTGGAAACGATTGCTATTAATGAGGTCACCATCAAGCAAACTTTTGTAGATTTTCAGAGCAGATTTTTTATTCGAATATGTAATAATGGAACTTGGACTGATTGGAAACAAATACAAACAACATAGTATTAAAAATAAGTCATATTTTAATGAGATAAAACGGATGGGTGCCGGTCCACACCCGTCCGCTCCTCATGTTACCAAAGAATTATAGTATTTCTATATCTTCAGCATCATCCAGATTCTCATCAACTATATTCATGGATAAAGACAGGTCAACCCCAGTAGTATCCAAAAACAAAGCACTTACACGAAATGAAGCTGTGTTTGTCTTACTCCGAACGAAGAGATGATCATTTTTTCGTTTGAACTCTATTTCAGAAATCATACTACCGTTGACTTTCCTTATGATATAGGAGTTACCAGTCTTACTATTAATAAAGAACAGACCTGTAGAACCACCCCAATATACATACAATATCATACCGATATAGGCGTTAGATGAACCCGTTAGGCGAACAACACATACTTCTTGAACGGAGTCTTTATTGCAAACCAATATAGGAGAAAGAACGCCTTTTCTCAAGAGCCCTTTACTTCCTAAATTGGCAATCGGCATTAGTTCTTCCAGAACCAACCCCATGTTCTTCTACATAAAATCTATCATGTTTCTTGTGCCTTAGTCGCTTCATCGGGAAGTAACGGAGGCATTATTTCTTTTTCGAAGGGATAGTGATAATATTTTTCCCTCCTTCTATAAATTTAATCATAGGGGAGTTGGAAACAATATTTTTAAATTTTGCAATGTATTCGTCTGTACATTCACCTAACCTTACAACAATCCTATTGCTTTCAGTATCTAAATAGCATCCATACCATTTTAACTTTTCTTTTGTTTCATAGAAGCTCTTGTCGAATAGTTTTTCTTTAATATCAAAAAGAAGTGCATTGAGTTCTGAATATGAATACTCGCATTCTTGAATAGAGAAGTTATTGCTTTTGGTTCTCTTTCTCAACTCGTTTATGATTTCCGTATTATTTAGGCTGGAAACGATTTGAAAGACACAAATCCCGTTGTCGTTTGTAAAACATCCACCGAAATAATCAGGATAATTGTAAACCTTTGTATCACGAGTAACGAATCCTTCTAGAGATTTTAAGAAGTTATTATAGGTATCCTCAGATAAAATGTTTGTTTCAAGAAGGCCTTCAGCTGGCAATTCCATTTCATCAGAACGTGATGTAATAATAGTAGAACAGGAGATCATAAATAACATAACACATAATGATGTGCTGCCTAATATTTTTTTCATAAGCACTCATTTTGAAATTTATAGCCCTAAATTTAGAAAATAATCTGTTACGTTGTTTTTAGTAATAAGACTTTAATTATTTTTTTAGTTTTCTTCTTGATAGCCCCAATAACATATCCCTTGGGGGTTTCTGCCAGTCGTACGCCTTTCTTTTGTTTTCTCAGAATACCATTGTATCAATGGCCCTATATTACAAATATGTTGTATGTTGGTCTATATATAGTTTATTCTGTGCATTTTTTATGCATAAGATTTTTCTTTAAAATATTTGTTATAGCTTTGCTATCACAAATAACTGAATGTGTTTTTATTTTTTGATTCATTAAGCTTGGATGTTGTAAGGCATCTTGCTAGCAAAGCAGTTTGTATTGAAAAAGGCAGGATTGGTGATTCCCGCCTTTTTTAAATAGTTTTGATAAAATAAAATTTATATATAACTTTATAGCATCTATATTGAATTAAACTTAATTCTAAATCAGTAAAGGCGTTTACTGACAAAAATAGTCTAAATGCTATCGTTCGTGATGAATAATGGCATCTTTTTAGTTAATAATTTTTTTCACATACCATTTTAAATGAGTAATTATATACACCTTTGCTTGGGAAAGTGAGGGTGTATTTTTTATTGGTTAAAACGAACGATAAGTGCAAAAATATTTCTTTATAAAACTGAATCTTGTTCTGTAATAATAGAAAATAAGTAGATTCCATAAGTTCTATTTGTTTTCTATTAATGCTCTATGGCTTCTTGCATTCTCCGAATAATCGGAATATTGCTCCTGATTATTTTTTTCAATATGAATTGAATATGGAATAGTTTTCATTACTCTTTGTTGGGTAACTAGAAGCTTGATAACAATATTTATTACCATCAAGCTTCTTCCATTGTCACGATATGACAATGGATTTTGGTGTTTTGGCAGCGATGGTGCAAATGGATAAGAATATCTTGATTTTCTTGTTAAATAATAAAAGAATATCATTTATTGTTTTCAATATTTGCTCTGATTTGTTTCAAAATCAGAAACGGTCCTCCCATCTTATAGTTCCCTAAGTTTTGTTTAGCTTGCATGATACAGCTTTCAATAGTAAGTTTCAAATTCGGAGTGAAAGCTGCTTTGTTAATCTGCATTTCTTTTGGAAGTTTATTGGCATGGTTATTGAACCATGCGATCATTTCATTCAATTCCTCTTCGGAATAAGATTTTTTTTCAGCCATGATACATAAGTTGATGTTAATAGTGTGCAAAGATAAAGGAACATATAATTCATGGGTTATCTTTTAACAGAAATATTATCAAAATAAAAACCGTCCCTACTTATCACAAGCCGGAACGGTTCAGATTAGTTACGTTTTGACAATCTACTTCACATTTTATTGAACAAGATACCAATGGATTTGTTCAAAAGGATTTGCCTATTTCTAAAAATATTTGTTGTCACATTATTACGTATTACAAAAAAGGAGGGCATCGTGCATTACGAGCCCCCTCTCAAACTTTTATTATGAGATTGGCTTCTACTCCAAAATCACAGGGCAAAGATACGCAAAATTCTATTCTTTTCAGTTGATTGTGTAATCCAATTGGGAAATTGTATTTAAACAAATACCCCGACTCATCACGAGCCGGGGCAGTCCAATTTATAAATTTAAAGTCTTATGATGAAGATTGTCTGTTGCACCAATGCTTTACTATCAGCATAACGACAATCAAAACGGTTACATAAACACAGGCAAAACCAATTTGTTTAAGCAGCGTGGATTCTTTTTTCTCTTTTATGGTTTCTGATCGCTTTTTTTCATAAATATCAGAAGTAATATCCTTATCGGCTTTCACCTCCGTACTGTCTTTGGTTGCAGTTTCCTTCTTTCTATTTTTGCTGAAATCACCTTCTATATGCCCATCTGCCAGTAACGGAGGTTTATCGGTCAGACTGTCGGGCGGCTTTCGGGTATCATAGATACGAAAATCAATCACATAGTTACTATTAGTGGTAATAAGTTCGCTCAAAGAGGTACTTGATCCGTGTACGATGTTGACAGATTCACTGGCGCTATCTTTGCTGATTACTTCTACATCGGACTTGACAGCCTTATGCGAGCTGCCACATGATCCGAACAGCAGGAACAGACACATGAAGGGAGCCAGTAATATATGCCGGCTTACCCAGTTCATAACTCTAACCAACATAAGAGATATCATTTATGCGGTTCATCCACCCTCTCTTAAATTTATTATTGGTCGGACGCTTGCGGCATATATCCTCAATAAAGTCGAACCGGGCAATCTTAATCATGTCGAACAACTCACGCGGGTTCTTGGCATTTACAGCGGCAATGGTCTTGGGACCTACAATGCCATCCACCGTAACACCAAGCAAGCGTTGAGGAATCTTAATTCCGTGCGCACCGGATGCCCACACCCAATCAACCAATATATTAGCAACTGATTGCGATTTAATCTCGTCAGCTTTCCATCTGTCCCAATAATGCGGCTTGAGTACACGATTAACAACATCTTCACGGGTAAGTAGATGTAAATCATCCACATCTATATCACCGTCACCATCCTTGTCATAGCCGCACGATTTCCATGTGCCGATAGTCACGCCCATATTGGTAGCTCCTCCCAAATCGTCAGGGTCATTTACAAAACCGCCTTCCCACTTTAGGATAAACGGTGCAAGTTTTCTTACGTCAGCCATACTACTCATTAATTATAATTATTCGATTTTATTTTCTTTGAATTCCGGCAGGATATATTGTATGTTAACCGCTGCTTCATGCAAGACCTTATGAAGTTCATCTTCATTCAAATCCGTTTCATCTGTAAACTCACAAAAGATATTTCCAACCCAATCTTGAGATGAATTAAGCCGTTTAATAGCCACGCTGTTGCATCCATTTGTTGATAATAGAGATTTGGCAACCTTATCCTTAACCTGGTTATCAATATCTGAGTAGAACATGAAAAGATTCTTTGCGAGATTTTCTGCAAAAACGGCCACTTCACTCATGGGAAGTGATTGGATGTTTTCACGCATTCCGGCTATACCTTTTCGTTTTACCTCGAACTGCACCGAAAGAAAAGCTATATACCCCAAAGGATGGGGTTGTACGATATATACCCTGTCTGCTTTCGTTTCATAAAGTACACGCCACAGCTCACCGAACACCTTGGCGGAGTTCTCACTGCGGTGGTAACTTCTTTTTTCCTCCTCTTTTTTAAAATATTCCACTTTTAAATCAGTCAGTTTGTTTTTAGTATACTGATTATAGGCGAAATAAGCTGCCAGCAATGTTCCGGCAGCACTAATAATGTTTGCAATATCTATTTCCATCACATTCACCGTTTAATTGTTATATGATAAATTATTCATCCTGTTTCTTTATTCTTTAGCTACTATGTTTTTTGAGAAAGCTGGCAGTTTTTCCAAAAAATGTATTGTCAATATGGTTTGTTTTACTATTTTTGTCAATTGTCTTTTAGGACTGTGACGGTTCATCCATGATCCTTCCGCCATATTGAAAGTCCTATAAAGAAAATGTGGATCTATATTTACCAAATTGTTTAATCTTACTGTCCTGTTATCATTAGTCAGTATGATTTGATTATCCCGGTTGTCTGAGAAGATTGCCGGGATTTTTATATATATGCAAAATAAATCCATATCCATATTGCTTACTATTCATATTTCACTATCTTTGTCAAGACTTTGTTAACCTGATTCTTTCAAAACTAGTATTGGACTTAACTTCCCCCCGTCAGACTGTGAAGCCAGACGGGGGATTTCATTACTTTAACAGATAGACAATAAAAAAAGAGCCCGATGACAATATTTATTGCCATCAAGCTCCTAGTTACAACTGCAAAGATAGTGAAAACTATTCATATTCAATCCATATTGAAAAAATAATCAGGAGCAATATTCCGATTATCCGAAGAATTTAAAGAGTCACAATATTAATAGAAAACAAATAGGATTCATGAAATCTACCGATTGTCTATAAAATCAGATGTCCTCAAGCCTTTATCAGGAAACATCTTTACTTTTTTCCTTTTCCTTTGAACATTTTTCAAGTCACGCACAATGGTGCTGGAAAGTACCTCTGAATAAATCTGTGTGGTCTTTACGGAAGTATGTCCGAGCAACTTCTGGACTGTTGTAATCGCAACTCCCTGATGAACCAGCAGGGTGGCACAGGTATGACGGCTCACATGGTAGGTTATCCGCTTTTTGATACCACATAACCCGGCCAGCTTTCGAAGCTGCTTATTCACTTCCGAGTTACAAGGCAAAGCGGCAAAACTTCCGATATCCGGATAACGGTCAAGAATGCCCAATGCCCTGCTTTCAAACAGCAGATGTAACGGCAGACGGATTTCCACCCCTGTCTTGACGGATTTGAAGTACAGCCACCGTTTGCCGTTTACTCTAATGAAATTCTCAGGTGTGAGCTGGCAGAAGTCAGAATAGCGCAATCCGGTATAACAGCAGAACAGGAAGGCATCGAGCACATGGCGCATGGACTCCTCTTCCACCTCGACCGTTTCCAGCTTCTTCAGCTCGTCCGGGGTAAGAAACTCATGTCTGCCCTTCTCCTGTTTGATTTTGTACTTTCTGAACGGATAAGCATCTGCGTGCATATATCCCTGGTTGATTGCCTCATTGACCAAGGTACGGAGCTGTCTCATGTGCTTGGCTATCGTATTGACCGCATTGCCCTTTTCTCTCAAGTATTGCTCAAAATCACGAAGGAATGTATAGGTAAGATCCTTGAAGTCCAATCCGGAACGGAAATCATGCAGGACCGCCAGTGTCGAGTGCAGGTTGTCCTTGGTGGACTGCTTCTTGTCCGAATTGTCAATGGCTGATTTGGCGAAAGTGGAGAAGCTGACATTCACGGCACTTTTCTTCTTGACAGCATCCTTCAGTAGTGAGAGTGTGGCAGGTATTCCGCGCTTCCAATACCCCAACTCTATGCCTTGCAGATACAGGATGTATTCATAGAGCATTGCGTTGAGTTCGTTAGATTGGGGGTGGTTTATGACTTGTGCCCCCTCACGGCTCCAGCACTCCGGTTTGAGGTAAACATTGGTCTTCAGGTAGATTTTCCTTTGGTTCAAATAGGCTTCAACCTGTACAAGAGCCGTGCCCTGCCTGTTAAGTGTGTTCTGGCGGTTATATACAAGACGGTATCTGATTTTATCCATTTTTCCGCAAAGGTGCGAAAAGATTAATGGAAGAAAGGTATCAATGTGGAACATTTCCACATCATCCCACACTATATGAGGATTTTTTCCATTTCACATATAATTAGCAGAATATTAACCATCTGATAATCAGATTAATTATTCTTTTGGCATAAAAATTGTCCTATCATTATCGTAAAACAATAACCATTAAAAATATAAGATTATGAAAAAATTTTTTGTTGCAGTAGCATTGGTAATGGGATTAGGAACAACAGTGGCATTTGCCGAAAATTTGACCTCAGGTGTTGAAACAGTCATGGCAGTAAATGACTTTACCCCTATTGAAGTGAAAGACCTTCCGGCAGCGGTAACGGAAGCAATCGCCAAAAATTTTGCGGAATCAACCGTTAAGGAAGCAGCAGTAGAAGCGGCAGAGGATGGCAGTAAGACCTATCAGGTTGTTCTGACAGACAAGGAAGGAACTGAAAGTACGGTGTTCTTCAATGAAAAAGGTGAAATACTGAAATAATATATTTTGCGTCTCTTTAAATGGGGTTGTCTAAAATGGACAGCCCCATTTTGTTATTATTGAATATCACTTTTTATTCATTATGACTATGGCATTGATGATGCTCATGCGATGAACAACCTATACCTGAATCTGCTATTTTTCCGTTCAGATAGTCCGTTGCGACATTCAAAATATTTCCGGAACATCCTCTTATCACTTTAATATGGTGGGCTGTAAGTACATTCAAAGCACCTTGTCCCATATTTCCAGCCAGCATGACACTGACCCCCATACCTTCCAGTTCACCGGCTATATTGGACTTGCAGCCACATCCTTGTGGCGACGGAATGGTTTCACTGCTCAGAATCTGGTTGTCTTGTCCTACTGTCAGAATTGTATAATACTCACAATGACCGAAATGGTTATCAATTACATTGTCTCTGGTAGGAATTGCAATTTTCATCATAATCTTATTCTTATTAATGTTAATATTACTGGTGTGGATGTCTTCGGAAAGACATACCGGACATACTGTCTTACGGATTTTGAGTGCCGGATTGATATTGTTGAACAAGAAACCACATGATCCGCAGCGGAACCATTCACTGTTGGTATATGACACGCCTCCTTCTATCATTATTGCGGCACCACAGACGAATGCCTTGGCTATCTTTTGCCTTGCACTGGTATATATTCGGCTGAGGGTAGGGCGTGACACACCCATTGAGATGGAGGCTTCCTGCTGGGTTTTCATTTCATAATCACACAGGCGTATTGTTTCATATTCTTCGAAATGCAGGAATATTGTTTCTTCACAACTATTGTTGGAAATGACAGGTCTGAATCCGGCAACAGAAGGCATATTGTTAACTTTGCGTATATTTTTTGGACGTGGTGACATTGTATATTTATTGTTTCTGCCTGCAAAGATAATGAACAAATGCTCAAAATAAAAAAATAATAAACTTTTTTTAGGGTTACAGATAAAAAATACACTTCTGCTTTCTCAAGCAAAAGTGTATTATCTCTTTTGATTTCAATGAAAAATGTTTAATCTAAATTTATCAAATAAATGAAAACAAAAATGTAGTGATTCGTCACGAACAACAACATTCAGGACTATCATCAGTAAACTCTTTTACTGATATTTAAACATATAACTTATTTTGCCAAAATTTGAAGCTGAAATGCGATATAAGAAAAGCAGGATTCGCTAATCCTGCCGGATTCCGTATACAAACAGCTTTGCTAGCAAAATGCTTTACAATATCCAAGTTTAATGAATCTAAAAATAAACACATATTCAGTTATTTGTGATGGTAAAGTTATAACAAATATTTTAAAGAAAAATCTTATGCATAAAAAAAGCACAGAATAAACTATATATAGACCAATATACAACACATTTAAACAATGTTGTGTAATACAGGACCATTGACACAAGCCATTCTGAAAGAACAAAAGAAAAGTGCATGACTGGTAGCCAATCCCAAAGGATATGTTATTGAGGTTATCAAAAAGAAAATAAAAGAAGTTCTAGTTAGATACAACTATAGGGAATAAAAATCTTGTTACATAAAATAATATAGTAATTTATTCCCTATATTTGTATCATATTAAACTTCAAAAATAAAAGGCATATGAAAAAAAAATTATTATCATTGGTAACTGTTTTTTCTTTTGTATCGTGCTTGGTTTCATGTTCCAATGAAAAAGTAGTAAACAACAACAATTATTCCGAACAAGAAAAAGCCAAAATTGAAGCATTAATGAAACTATTCGATTCTTATGGTTGGGAACTTGACACAACAGTTAGTATAGAGCAACGCGATAAGGAACTTTTGGAGATGGACTATGAAAGAGCTAAGACTTTTTTGGAATACATGAGCAATGGTATTGAGTTTGACAATTTTGAGCCCACGACTCCAAGCGGGAAAATACGCCAAAAACCTTGAGTATTATACAAGAACTTCCATGGCTTTCCCAATATATGGAAGTCATAGTAGCTCTGCTGTATCATCTAAAACGACCATGATTCTATCTTACGCTGGTCCAAATCTATCAAGCGTAACCATACAAAGTACATTGGTTTCTTTAAATCCTGCATCAACTTGAATTCCTGATGAATATGGTTCTTTTAATTTTTTAGAAGATATGTGTGATAATGTAAGAGTTATAGGATTGATTAAATACGGTAGTTTCTATAAACATAAATATGAAATGATAGGGTGGTGTTCCCAAAATAGTGGAAAAGAGTTGTTTACGACGGAAATATTATGGGATTCTAAGAAATATAATCATGCTGTATTATTGAACTTATGAAAACTGGAATTACTACTCTTTGTTTTTTTATTCATCTATTTCATGAAAATATTCATAATACCGTTTGTAGTTGTTCTTGTCCTTGATTGTATCCACTCGTAGGTGACACATCAAACAAGCGACAAATAGGGAAATACAGCACAAGGGCTTGATTTAATCTATCTCAGTTTTTTTATCAGTTTGACTTAACCGATTGATGAATAGACTTTTAGCGAATTATTTGAGAAATAAAAATAACGATTTAGCAACAGTACATATTTTAGCGTTTAACGTTGCTATGCTGCCAAATAATTCTTTCATTTGCAAATATAACATCTTTTTCGAAAATACAAACTATGACAGCAGTTTTATAAAATTGATCGGGAAAACAGAAAATGTAAGAAGCCCCCAGCGAGTTACCCCACCGGAAGCATAGCTCATTTATTACAATCAAATTTCCGAAATGTCTTTTCTTCTTTTACTGCTCCTTGCTTTAGAAGTTTATTGAATATAAAAATAAAAACTGTTATTATAATATGCCATGTTCCTTAATAGTTTTTGTCTGCATATTGCTCATTGTACTACTTTTTAGGCATTGTTTGCGTACCAAGGTAATTGTATGTCACTTCTTGTGTGTTATGAGGGAAGGCGTTGTAATAACCGTCTGTTTGTACAATCTCCAAGTTTAAAGCTTTTTGATCGTATGCTTTACGGAGTGTTGACCACTCATAATCGAATGATGTTTCGGAACGCATCACCATGGTACGTTTATCGGGAAGTGATATCGGCTGTTGGAGAATACGCACATATACATATAGGGTAGCTGTTGGAGACAAGGTTGCCGATGTCATTTTACGCATAGTATAGATGCCTTGTGCAATGGATTTATCGCAAGGCAGGGTAGCAAATGACAGAGCATTAGTGAAATGAAAGGCACAAGTTCCCCATAAGCAATAACCTTGTTGGGACAATTCCCTATTCTGCTTGGTTTTCACATCGATACACGTTAAGCCCGAAAGCGGAAAACGCTGTTGATTGATGTCATATATTTGGAGTTCCGATAAACATTTGATGCGGAATACCCTATTGAAATCTGCATTTGCCACAGCTTGTTCCAATTCTTTTCGGTATGTTGTACGGAGTTCTTCCAGTGCAAACGGGTCATTGGCTGCTTCTGTATACTGTTGGGGGGCACGGAGAGAAGCATAGGTTTCGACTGATGCTGTGTCGATAGGTTTACCGTAAAGTTTATGTGCATAGACGAACAAGACAGCCGGAGTAAGGTCAACAGCTCCATTCATACAGGAAACATGATGTCCGGACATGATGTTTCCTTTACTTAAAGCCATGTTTAGATATACGCCAATCTTGAAATCGCCTTGTTCGGCAAAGACTATTTGAGGCGTTTCCGGTTGTTGGTAAATACCGAACTGTTGATAGAGTTCTGGCTGGTAAGCAGGTATGTCGGTAATGATGGCAATCCGTCCGGTTGAGTTTTTCGGATCCAGCTTGTCAAATTGATTGTTGGCGTTTAGTTGCTTAACAAATAGATAGCCCGATGGCAATGGTTCACCAATACGGAGCGTGTCGCCTACTTTGTAAGTACGACCGTCACAAGCATCAATGCTCTGCTGGGCTTGGAGTGGTTGGCATAACAAACAGACACCACCTAACAAAAAAGCGGTCAGATTCATTCTTTTCATACGTTTTTTTATATTTAATTTTTCTTTTCAGTTCTCATATTAATATATTTTTATAATAGTAGCAGCAATAATTAACACTATTGATACAATAAAGAGTGATATATTGATATTCTTTTTCTTCTGAAACAAATTAGCGATGCAAGCAGAGCCCAAACCTAAACGAGCTATTATTGAATCAATGGTAATATCATCGATAATGATAGGTACAATGGCCCATACCACAATAATCCACATTGATAGATTGATTATCAGATAGATAAATCTTTCCATACTATTTACGAATTAAATAATATATTGAAATTCCAATAACAGGAAGTAATAAAACAATCAAGGTATATAATATTCTGCTTCCTTATGTGCTTTTTGTGCGTACAATGCTATATAGCACGGCTATATCAAGCAAGAAAATGAGTATTATAAGTAAAAGGCCTATATCCATATCTGCATAATTTTCCAGTTCTGTATTTACGTGTATTTTCCGAAATCATGTATACATATATGTACGAAGCCTCCAAAGAATTATCTCGCCGGAGGCTTTATTTTAGTTGATAGCAATAATATAAGAAACTACAACTGTTTTTACTCCGGCTTGCGGATATTTATTTTTGTAGTATTTAGAAAGGTCTTTATAAAGATAAGCCATTTTAGTAGAACGGCCCAAAAATACATCAAATGAAGGGTAATTGGTGTCATTCCCATCTTCATTTAAAAACGTCCATTCCATGAAACCTTTTACGTTTTCTTTTGGCGGAAGTAATTTGTAAGATTCTGGCATTTCTTTTAGGTCTTTGTTTTCGCTTTTTATAATACACGGTTCCAGGGTATTATTATCATCTTTTATTGCAATACATCTTAGGAACTTGTCTTCGCTCCGCCAAAACATATAGTGAAAATCCAAAGGAATAAGAGATTTTTTCTCCAATTCTTCTTCAATAAGTTTTTGATTGTTATCTGCATCTACTACATATCTGTATTTAGGAAACTGTATATTCTTATAGTATGATTCAGGGATTAAATGTAAAGGCAAATTTTCTGAATCTTTTTTATTTTTGGATATTATTTCAAGTAGTTCATATTCCGTCCATGCGGAATTTTCCATGCTATAATCCAAATAACTTGTTTCACTGATTTTTATCTTATATTCATATCCTTTTTCAAACTCAAATCCACCAATGAATCCAAGGCTTTCCCATTCTTGGACATTTTCTTTCTTTACGGCATATACATCAGATAAATAATTAAATCTGTCTGACCGACAAACACCGGGTATCTTCTTCGATGCAATGGTCAGAGTATATTCCTTGTAGTTTGTCACTTTCTCACCCTCTTCATCTTTGTTGTCACAGCCTATAAAACCGAATATACAGAGGAATAATATCAGTATTTCTAATTTTTGAGTTTTCACGATTATAAAATTTTACAATTCTGTATTTACTTTTATTTGTTCTATTCTTTTTTGTACAAATATAGTAAAAGTGCCATTTATAAAGTATCAATACTACAAAAGATTTTCTATATTTGCATGGTTTAATATGATAATTATGAAAAGAATAATCGTTTTTTTTGCAGTAATTGTACAAATGGTGTTTCTTTCCTGTTGTGTTGAGAAACAAGGATATTATAACAGTGGAGAAGAAAGCATAATCGCACTAATATGTGATATAACTTGGACTGGTGGGAAAAAAGAGTATGAAGACGGAAGCTCTTGGGAATCTATTTGGAATTTCGATAAAGACGGAACATATACACGAACCAATGTAGAGATTGATAAAGATGGGAACAAAAAAGAAGGTGAGATTCGTGGAAGATGGTCTTTCTACACTCCTAACTTTAGCACATTATACTTTGGTGGTAGTCATTATTGGGATATTAAAGAACTGGATAAAACAATCTTTTCATTCTACGATAGAACAGGAGAACTGAACGATCCACTTATGTCTAAAGAATATGTTGAATTTTATCCATACAATGAAGAGAAAGACTAATTTGTTATACTCTAAATGTTACCTATGGGTGGATGAAGCTAAGGAAAGGAACAACTACAAGAGGTATTATGAATATTATCAAAAACAGGAGAAAAAATGATATTAAGCGAGTTACTGATATGACAGTAAACTCGCTTAATATCTTAATTATAACTTTTATTAAATCCGTCAAAAAAATATTCTTCGCCCATCATCTTATAAGAAAACTTTCTATCTGCTATAAACACATTATCCATGAATACAGCATTGCCTTCATCATATTGGACAGAAATTGTTTTATGAGAACTTCCCCAGTTCCATTTGAAATGATATTCCTCCCTTGTGGAATTACCATTCGCTTGCTGATGTTTGCCTATTATTTCTACTCCTGTTCCGTCCTTGTGAAAATCAAGTTCCTGAATATATCTTGTGTTATGTACATCAACATATTCGGCATGCCACCAATACTTGCATAGATAGTAAGTCGCAGATTCGTCATTGCTCGGAGTTCTTGCATCATCAGAAATTCCGCATCCAGTAAAGCATACAAAAGAAAAAATAGCTATTAATGATAAATATTTCATACGCATTTTGTTTGTTAAAAAACAAAATTAAAAATAATTGGCCATACTATTTTTCTAACAATACTTTAATTAGATTTTTTTCTTTTGATAACCACAATCACATACCCTTTGGGATTGGCTACCAGTCATGCACTTTTCTTTTGTTCTTTCAGAATGGCTTGTGTCAATGGTCCTGTATTACACAACATTGTTTAAATGTGTTGTATATTGGTCTATATATAGTTTGTTCTGTGCTTTTTTTATGCATAAGATTTTTCTTTAAAATATTTATTATAACTTTGCTATGACAAACAAGTAATAGATTTGATGAATCAGTAAAAGCGTTTACTGACAATGTTTAAATGCCATCATTCGTGATGATATTATGGCATTTTGTGTTTTTCATTTCTATATTTAGATTCAATCTTTTATTATAAAATCTGTATGCACTTTTACTTGGGAAAGTAGAAGTGCATTTTTTATATAACAAAGATTAAAATAGATATCATTTGCAAGCAAATACACAGTTTGAACCTTTTTATGTAACCTAAGCCTGTTGTTGAAATGAAAAAACACACCAAATCTCATACTATAATGAATGTATTTGCTTTTTTATAATATGCTTATTTAAAGCAATACATATATCCAATCCACTGGTAATAATGCAGACAGTTTCAATGAGCTAAAATTCAAGCAACCACTATAACATACATATCCTTTATGAAATGCTCTGATAATTTGCACGACATTGTGAAATTATATTTCTTTCAAAGAAAGAAGACGGTTATTCTCATGGACAACCGTCTTCTTTTACAAATCTAACAAACGATTTATGTCAGCACTTCACCAAGTGCTATCTCTTAAAACAATCTAGTACAAAGATATATATTTTGGTTAATAAAAACAATACTCATTATAAAAACCCTCCAATAAGATAAAATTTTGAAGTTATTTTATGAATATGATTGTTTCCAGTAAGATCTAAAAGAAATAAAAAACAATGTATTAGTAGTATTTGATTTTATTATCCTTATCTTTGCAAGGAAGCATAGACTCTCTCATAAATGACTTTACTTATGGGGTTTATAGAATTTTAAACCATTTTAAAGCAGTTACCCGTGATGGATAGCTGCTTTTTTACACTATTGATCTGCTTTTTAGGTGCTACGTTGTCGGTATTTGTTTTATTCTTATTTTAAAAGCTTTATCTTGAGGAGAAAAAATTAGATTACCTTTGTAGATATAAACTATGGAAAGTTAAGAATATGAATAAAGCTGAACTGATAGAAGAAATTAAAAAGGTCTGTAAAGTGCGGAATGACATTAAAATAAAGATGGTAGTAACAGGAGAAGACTGGTCCCTTGACGCAAAATATGTGTTTCTTAGTGAGAGTGGAGCGTATGTGACAGACACCTTATATCTAGTAAATATAGACGAACTTGACGCAGAATCATTGAACAGGATATATCAAAAGATTTTTTTAGATTTTCCTCATAATGAAAATGAATTAGTTGATCCACAAGTGGCGATTTGTTGAGAATGGTCGCTTTTATCATTTTATTTTGGAGGTCTTGAGTTTTTTTGCCTATCTTTGTAGTAACCAATATATCAGATCATTATGAACAGCAATAATAAAAATCAGATAATTCGTTTCGACTGGGCGATGAAACGTCTGCTCAGAAACAAAGCCAACTTCAGTGTGCTTGAAGGCCTTCTCACCACGTTATTGGGTGAGAAGATTATTATCCAGAGGCTTCTTGAGAGCGAAAGCAATCAGGAGAATGAGTACGACAAATACAATCGTGTTGATATGCTTGCCGAGGACTCCAAAGGTGAGTTAATACTGATAGAGGTACAGAACAACAGCGAATACGCTTATTTCCAGCGTATGTTGTTCGGTACTTCCAAACTAGTCACAGAGTATATCAACAGAGGGGAGAGTTATGACAAGGTTCGTAAAGTATATAGCGTCAATATAGTCTACTTCTCCTTAGGGCATGGCAGGGATTTCGTTTATCATGGAAAGACGGAATTTAGGGGCATTCACACTAATGATCTTCTTGAACTCAGCCCATTCCAGAAACAGACTTTTAAAGTGGATGTGGTCAGCCAGTTATATCCCGAATACTATATCCTGAAAGTGAACGGTTTTAATCAGGTAGCAAAAAGCGGCTCAGCGGAAATTTCTGGTTGTTAAGTTTTAAAATTAGCTACCTTTGCTTACCTTTGTTTTATGAAACCCGAACG
>NZ_JBDFXP010000053.1:0-29386 GCF_040911965.1 Phocaeicola sp. RTP21359st1_B8_RTP21360_211022 | reverse complement strand
GTACGGGACTCGAACCCGTGACCCCATGCGTGACAGGCATGTATTCTAACCAACTGAACTAACGCACCAATAATTTTGATAGTCTCTCTTCCGACGCTTTCTCTCTCGATTGCGGGTGCAAAGGTACGCATTATTTTTAAATCTGCAAGCGTTTTGGCAAAAACCATAAAAAAAATATTTTCCAACTCCCTTCACCTCCCCACCCTAAAAATTACGATATTGTTATTATTTTAATCTTTTCAACAAACTTCTTGTTATAAAATTTAGCTTATTGGCAATAATTCGCTATTTTTGTGCACTCAATAGATTAAAATCGAAAATTAGGGAAAAAGATGAATACAACTGCAAAATTATTGTTGCACTGCCCAGACCAACCAGGCATTTTGGCAGAAGTCACAAACTTTATTACAATTAACAAAGGTAATATTGTCTACTTAGACCAATATGTGGACCATGTAGAAAATATATTTTTCATGCGTATAGAATGGGAAATAAAGGATTTCTTTATTCCTAAAAATAAAATAGAAGATTATTTTGAAACCTTGTATGCCCAAAAATATGAAATGAAATTCCGTCTTTATTTCTCGGATGTAAAACCCAAAATGGCCATATTTGTTTCCAAACTGTCCCATTGCCTGTTCGATATGCTGGCACGCTACACGGCCGGAGAATGGAATGTGGAAATTCCGCTGATTATAAGTAACCATCCCGACCTTCAGCATGTGGCAGAACGTTTCGGTATACCGTTCTATCTCTTCCCTATTACTAAAGAGAACAAAAAGGAACAGGAAAAAGCAGAAATGGAGCTGTTGGAAAAACATAACATCAATTTCATTGTACTGGCACGCTATATGCAAGTGATTTCCGAACAAATGATTGAAGCATATCCCAACCGCATCATCAACATACACCACTCTTTCCTCCCTGCGTTCGTTGGTGCAAAACCTTATCATGCAGCGTTTGAACGAGGAGTAAAAATCATTGGTGCGACCAGCCATTATGTTACCTCCGAACTGGATGCCGGTCCTATCATTGAGCAAGATGTAGTACGCATCACACACAAGGACACTGTGCAGGATTTAGTAAGTAAAGGTAAAGATTTGGAAAAAATAGTCCTTTCTCGTGCTGTTCAGAAACATATTGAACGAAAAGTATTGGCTTATAAAAATAAAACAGTTATCTTTAGCTGATGAAAATTGCTGTCGTAAAATATAATGCAGGAAACATCTACTCCGTAGACTATGCACTGAAGCGCCTTGGAGTAGAAGCAACCATCACTTCCGATAAGGAAGTATTGATGAGTGCCGACAAAGTTATCTTCCCCGGTGTGGGCGAAGCCGAAACAACCATGAGCCATCTCCGGAAAAACCGGTTGGATGAAGTTATTAAAAACTTAAAACAACCTGTACTAGGTATCTGCCTGGGAATGCAGCTGATGTGCCGGCACTCCGAAGAAGGAAATGCCGACTGCTTGGGCATCTTTGATACTGATGTAAAGTTGTTCAGCCCCACCCGGCATGAAGACAAAGTACCCCATATGGGATGGAACACCCTGACTCATGTACGCAGCGACCTGTTCAAAGGATTCACCAAAGAAGAATTTGTATACTTCGTACATAGCTTCTATGTGCCTCTGAACGAGTTTACGGCAGCACAAACAGATTATATCCTCCCCTACAGTTCGGCCTTGCACAAAGATAATTTCTATGCGACACAGTTCCATCCGGAAAAGAGCGGAGCCGTGGGCGAACGAATCCTGAGGAACTTTTTAGAATTGTGAACCATTACATTATATATAACAATGCATAAGAAGAAATAGATATGATAGAGTTAATTCCTGCCATCGACATTATTGATGGCAAATGCGTCCGTCTTTCTCAAGGAGATTATAACACACAGAAAGTATATAACGAAAACCCGGTTGAGGTTGCCAAAGAATTTGAAGCCCATGGGATTCATCGTCTGCACATTGTCGATCTGGATGGAGCAGTTTCACGCCATGTTGTGAATTACCGTGTACTGGACCAAATCGCCAGCCGCACTTCTCTGGTCATTGATTTTGGAGGAGGGATAAAAACAGACGAGGACCTAGTCATCGCTTTCGACAATGGCGCACAAATGGTAACCCTGGGCAGCGTAGCCGTGAAAAATCCCGGGCTTTTCAAAAAATGGCTGGAACAATACGGAAACGAGAAAATCATTCTGGGAGCTGATGTAAAGGAGAATAAAATTTCTGTCAATGGCTGGAAAGAAGAAAGTCAGCAGCAGTTGATCCCTTTTTTGAAAGATTATACTAAAGAAGGGGTTTTCAAGGTGTTATGTACCGACATCAGCCGTGACGGAATGTTGCAAGGGCCTTCCGTGGAACTATACCAGCAAATCCTGAAGGAGTTCCCGAATATGCATCTGATAGCCAGCGGAGGAGTAAGCTGTATACAGGACATTATCGACCTGGAAATAGCCAAAGTTCCGGCTGTTGTTTTCGGCAAGGCATTATACGAGGGAAAAATTACATTGAAAGACTTAAACCGTTTCATGTAAGAGCAAATCATGTTAGCAAAAAGAATCATACCTTGCCTGGACATCAAAGACGGGCAGACCGTAAAAGGAACCAATTTCGTAAACTTACGTCAAGCAGGTGATCCGGTAGAACTGGGGCGTACCTACAGTGAACAGGGAGCTGACGAACTGGTCTTTCTCGATATCACTGCCAGCCATGAAGGGCGCAAAACCTTTACCGATTTGGTAAAACGGGTAGCGGCCAATATCAATATCCCCTTTACTGTAGGAGGAGGTATAAACGAACTGAGCGACGTAGACCGGCTATTGAATGCAGGAGCTGACAAAGTTTCTATCAATTCATCAGCCATCCGCAATCCGGATTTGGTAGACAAGATTGCCAAACATTTCGGTTCACAGGTCTGTGTGGTAGCCATTGACGCCAAGCAGACTGAAACCGGGTGGAAATGCTATCTGAACGGCGGCCGGATTGAAACCGACAAGTACCTGTTTGACTGGGCTAAAGAGGTGAACAACCGCGGGGCAGGAGAAATTCTTTTCACGAGCATGAACCATGACGGAGTGAAAAACGGATATGCCAACGAAGCCCTCTCCACCCTGGCGGATTTACTGACAATTCCCGTCATCGCATCTGGAGGCGCCGGATGCATGGAACATTTCCGCGATACATTTGCAAAAGGGAAAGCAGATGCTGCATTAGCAGCCAGCGTTTTTCATTTCGGAGAAATTAAAATTCCCGAATTAAAACAGTATCTTTGCGAGCAAGGAATTAATGTGAGGTTATAACTCTGTTTTTAATTGCATCTAAATCTGTTTCCACTACCATCCCAAACAGGATGAAAGACTGGCAAACGACCTTCAGATCCTCATTCCACTCTGAATGACGATGCTGATGAAATTTTAAACAAGTTCTATACAACACCGATAATATAACAATAAAATATAGAAAAATGGATTTGAATTTCGAAAAAATGAACGGGTTGATCCCCGCCATCATACAAGACAACAGCACCAGCAAAGTACTGATGTTAGGGTTTATGAATGAAGAAGCATACCGAAAGACAGTGGAAACCGGTAAAGTAACCTTCTTCAGCCGTACCAAGAACCGTCTGTGGACAAAAGGTGAAGAAAGCGGGAATTTCCTGAATGTTGTTTCTATAAAAGAAGACTGTGACAAGGATACCCTGCTGATCAAAGTAAATCCGGCAGGTCCTGTATGTCACACCGGAACAGATACTTGCTGGGGAGAAGAAAACAAAGAAGACATCATGTTCCTGAAGGAATTACAAGATTTCATTGACAAACGTCACGAGGAAATGCCTGCAGGCTCTTACACCACCAGCCTGTTCGAATCCGGTATCAACAAAATGGCACAGAAAGTAGGCGAGGAAGCCGTGGAAACGGTTATCGAAGCTTGTAACGGAACCGACGAACGCCTCATCTACGAAGGAGCCGATCTGATATACCACATGATTGTACTGCTCACCTCAAAAGGCTATCGCATCGAAGACCTTGCCCGTGAATTGAAAGAACGTCATAGCGCTACGTGGAAAAAACATTAAAATGATGGACGAAGCTCTCATTCGATATAAAAACGTATATATCAACCAACAAGAGTTAGGCGTATTGGAAGATGTAAACCTGGAACTGAACAAGGGTGAATTTGTTTACCTCATTGGAAAAGTCGGTTCCGGAAAAACCTCATTACTGAAAACAATTTACGGTGAGCTGGATATACAGTCAGGAGAAGCTGAGGTGTTAGGCTACAACATGACTAACATCAAGCGGAAGCATATTCCCGAACTGCGTCGCCGTTTAGGCATTGTCTTTCAAGATTTTCAGTTACTGACAGACCGCACCGTACACGCAAACCTCAGTTTTGTATTGCGCGCCACCGGATGGACAAACAAAGCAACCATCAAAGCACGCATTGAAGAAGTACTGGACCAAGTGGGAATGACCGGCAAAGGATACAAAATGCCCAACGAGCTATCGGGTGGCGAGCAACAACGCATTGTTATCGCCCGTGCCATCCTGAACCGGCCGGACATTATTCTGGCCGACGAGCCGACGGGTAACCTGGACACCGAAACAGGGCGCAAAATTGTAGAACTTCTGAAATCCATTTGTGCTACAGGCTCCGCCATCATGATGACCACCCATAATCTGCATCTCCTGTCGGAATATCCGGGAGTTGTCTACCGCTTTGAGAATCATCATATCAAAGAAGTAACTCACGAATACAGCCGGATGGAAAGAAGTCAAAATGAGACCGAAAAAGGAGAAAAAACGACAGTTACACCCCAAGAAACGGCAGAATAAGTAGATGAATGATAAATATCATCGCTAAAATGCTGATTTTTGCAGTCTTATTTGTATATTTGCACGCTAATTATCAATATAGGAACAATTAAAATACGAAACGAAAAATGAAAGTTTTAAAGTTTGGAGGTACTTCGGTAGGTTCTGCACAAAGAATGAAAGAAGTAGCCAAATTAATTACCGACGGTGAACAGAAGATTGTTGTACTTTCAGCCATGTCTGGAACAACAAACACGTTGGTTGAAATTTCGGATTATCTGTATAAGAAAAATCCCGAAGGTGCGAATGAAATCATTAACAGACTGGAGGCTAAATATAAACAGCATGTTAATGAACTTTATTCTACTGACGAGTATAAGCAGAAAACACAGGAATTTATAAAAGCACAGTTCGATTATATTCGTTCGTATACAAAAGATATTTTCACACTGTTCGAAGAAAAAGTAATCCTGGCACAAGGCGAATTGATCTCCACCAACATGGTTACCAACTATTTGCAGGAACAAGGGGTCAACGCCATCTTACTTCCGGCATTGGAATTCATGCGCACGGACAAGAACTCGGAGCCCGATCCTGTATATATCAAAGAAAAACTGGCCGCACAGCTGGAAATACATCCGGATGCTGAAATTTATATCACACAAGGTTTTATCTGCCGTAACGCCTATGGCGAGATAGATAATCTGCAACGTGGCGGAAGCGACTATACCGCATCACTGATCGGTGCCGCTGTAAACGCCTCCGAAATCCAGATATGGACAGATATTGACGGTATGCACGATAATGACCCGCGCATCGTAGACAAGACTTCTCCTGTACGTCACCTGCACTTCGAAGAAGCTGCCGAGTTGGCCTACTTTGGTGCGAAGATTCTGCACCCTACTTGCGTACAGCCTGCCAAATATGCCAATATTCCCGTCCGTCTGCTTAATACAATGGAACCTACAGCCCCGGGGACTTTGATTTCCAATGATACGGAAAAAGGCAAAATCAAGGCAGTTGCAGCCAAAGACAACATCACTGCCATCAAGATCAAATCAAGCCGTATGTTACTGGCCCACGGCTTCTTGCGCAAAGTATTCGAAATCTTCGAAAGCTATCAGACCTCTATCGACATGATCTGTACTTCAGAGGTCGGTGTTTCCGTATCCATTGATAACACCAAACATCTGAATGAAATTCTGGACGACTTGAAGAAATATGGTACAGTAACCGTAGATCAGGATATGTGTATCATCTGTGTAGTCGGTGACCTGGAATGGGAAAACGTAGGCTTTGAAGCCAAAGCGTTGGACGCCATGCGCGACATACCGGTACGTATGATTTCATTCGGCGGTAGCAACTACAATATTTCTTTCCTGATTCGTGAAGAAGACAAGAAGAAAGCATTGCAGTCATTAAGCGATCATTTATTCAACAATAAATAATTTCTACTGTAGGGGCGGATTGAATCCGCCCGAATACATCCCACTCTACAAAGTTGGTGTTTTCGGGCGAATTTAATTCGCCCTTGCTCATAAAAACAAAATACAATATGAAAGGAACATTCCCCGTAAACAAGTTCAGAGAGTTGGAAACTCCCTTCTACTATTACGATGTCAATGTGCTGCGAGAAACCTTGTCATGCATCAACAAAGAAGCAGGCAAATACAATAATTTCTGCGTGCATTACGCCGTGAAGGCCAATGCTAACCACAAAGTCCTGACAATTATCCGCGAAAGCGGTCTGGGAGCCGACTGTGTAAGTGGCGGAGAAATCCGCGCAGCCATTAAGGCCGGATTCCCGACAAACAAAATAGTCTATGCTGGTGTAGGCAAGACAGACTGGGAAATTAATCTGGGGCTGGATTATGATATTTTCTGCTTCAACGTAGAGTCTGTACCTGAACTGGAAATCATTAACGAACTGGCTGCCGCCAAAGGCAAAACAGCCCGTGTAGCTTTCCGTATCAATCCGAATGTAGGTGCGCATACCCATGCAAATATCACCACCGGACTAGCAGAGAACAAATTCGGGATCAGCATGGAAGATATGGACAAAGTGATTGATATGGCCGGAACATTGCCTCATGTAAAATTTGTAGGCTTACATTTCCACATCGGTTCTCAGATTCTGGATATGGGTGATTTTGTAGCCTTGTGCAACCGTGTAAACGAACTACAGGAAAAACTCTATGCCCGCCAAATCATAGTAGAACATATCAATGTAGGCGGCGGGTTAGGAATTGATTATGCACACCCCAACCGTCAAGCCATCCCCAACTTCACGGAATACTTTGCCACTTATCACAAGCATCTGAAACTGCGCCCCCAGCAGACTTTACATTTCGAACTGGGACGTGCCGTAGTAGGACAGTGCGGCAGCCTTATCAGCAAAGTGATTTATGTAAAGCAAGGAACCAACAAACAGTTTGCCATATTAGATGCCGGCATGACCGACTTGATTCGTCCTGCCCTCTATCAGGCATACCACAAAATAGAAAATATCACTTCGGAAGAACCTATGGAAACTTACGATGTGGTAGGCCCCATCTGCGAATCATCCGATGTATTCGGCAAGGCTATTGATTTGAACAAAGCACACCGTGGCGACCTTTTCGCTCTCCGTTCAGCAGGAGCATATGGTGAAATTATGGCATCGGCTTACAATTGTCGTGCATTGCCCAAAGGATATACCTCAGAAGAGTTAGTATAAACCAACTCCAACTGCCTGAATAAATAAGAAACAGCGCCGCTTTGCATCAAAGCGGCGCTGTTTCTTATTTATCTTCCGGAATGAAATCTTCTTTTATAAATTCATCATACACACGCCGTGGATGATCCGCTTTTGAAAATCCATTATTACCAAAATTCTGTTCACGGAACTTCTTTAGCTTTAAATTATCTTCCGCATACTCACGCAAAGTTTTCTGTTTGCCTCCTAATATGGAACTATCCAGCACCTCACATTCCAACAGATTTTCCTTCGGAGTAATTATTGGAAGGAGCTTCTGTTCCAAAAAACCGCGATAGGCCCCCACATACTCGCACCAGCACTCCCCCTTCACCTCATAAATACGATACGTGTACTTAGACAAAGCAGTTCTAATAAAAATTTCATTCCCCATCACCTCGGCCACGGCTTCTAAGTTATAAGCCAAGTCTTTAATCTTGATAATCTTCTTTCCTGACTCATCTTCCTTGATTTCCGTAGCCCAAAAGTCGGAATGCATAAGCTGATCAAGTATATTGATCAAACTTTCTTTAATCTCAAATTGTATTCTCATAATAATTGCCCGTTGGTCAGGACTTGTTACAGGTTTCAGTTAACTTCTTTAAATATAGCAATTATACTTGAAAAATATTCACGAAAACACACTTTTAACATTAAATTATAATTAAATCTGAACTTTTGAATAAATAAAGAATATTCATCCTGCTACAATTCAATTATTTGCTGTATTTTTGCACGTTTTTAAAACAGATCACACATGGAACCATTCACCATAGATATAATCTTACCAATAGCTTCGGGAGCCTTATTCACCACGCAGGCCGTTTACTATCTGGGGCTATATAACAAACTATACACTCACAGCAGAGAAACAGCATATGCCACTGATATAAATACCCAAAATCCTCCACTGTCTGTCATCATTGTGGCAAAAGACGCAGCCCACGAATTACAAGAAAACCTCCCATTTATTTTAGAGCAGGACTATCCGGAATTCGAAGTGATTGTGATTTACGACCGCCCGGCGGATGATTGTGACAATACGTTGAAATTACTGGAAGACAAATATCCCAATCTCTATCATACCTTTATCCCCGACAGTGCACGCTACATCAGCCACAAGAAACTGGGAATAACAATGGGAATTAAAGCCAGCCGCCATGAATGGCTGGTATTTACCGAACCCGATTGCCGTCCGCAAAGCAATCAATGGCTGAAACAGATGGCACGTAATTTCACACCTGCCACCGAAATCGTTTTAGGCTACAGCAACTACGAAAAAGTACCGGGATGGTTTAATAAGAAAATCACTTTCGACACGTTGCTGAATTCTATGCGTTATCTGGGTATGGCTGTTTCCGGACATCCCTACATGGGCACAGGACGGAATATGGCTTATCGGAAAACACTGTACTACAAGCAGAAGGGATTTGCCTCCCACCTGAATCTGCAACGTGGAGAAGATGATTTGTTCATCAATGAAACAGCCCGTGCACACAATACACGAGTTGAAGCCAGCCCTGAAAGTCTGATGCGAATCGCCATGCCTAAATATAAAAGAATATGGTGTGAAGAGAAAATAAGCTATGCGGCTACCAGCCGGTTATTTCATGGAACCGCCCGTTATCTCATGGGATTTGAGACTTGCAGCAGATTCTTGTTCTATACAGCCATCATCGCCACTATAACCATCAGTATTCTTCTCCACCAATGGACTATTGCAGGCATTGCCGTTTTGCTATGGTCAGCACGCTTCACGATGCAACTGATTGTTTTCAGAAAAACCGCCAAAGTTTTTGGCGAACGGAAGTTCTGTGCACTACTCCCCTTATTCGATTTTCTGCAACCTGCATGGAATGGGGTATTCAAATTACAACGTAAATTCAGACGGAAAAATGAGTTTATGAGAAAATAAAAAGAGAATGAAACCAACTATACATTTCTTAATTTAATAATACGAATTATGATCAGATTAAATGTTTTTATCCAAGTAAACGAGAGTAACCGCAATGCTGTCTTAGAAACAGCAAAGGAATTGGTAGCGCAATCTTTAAACGACAAGGGTTGCATCGCTTATGATATCTTTGAGAGCGCGACACGGAAAGATGTCCTTATGATTTGCGAAACATGGAAAGATGCTGAGTCACTGGATGCACACGAAAAAGCTGCACATTTTATAACCTTGGTTCCTAAATTGCAAGAATTGGGCAAGATGAAATTAGAAAAATTTGAATTCTAAATCCGGTTATCCATCTTGATCCGACAAAAACAAATCAGGGCTTGTTTATACAAACCCTGATTTGTTTTTATCCGCCAAGAAAGGTTATGCAAGAAACACTTTTCCACCAATGTAATCACTGCCTGAAAAAACAGAAGAGTATCACATTATCCAGCATAACAAATTGAAACCTTTTATCGCTTTATATTCTCTAACACACCCCAAACAGCCCCTTTTTCATTGTTTTCACCCACCCATGCACATGCAATATTATTCGGTAAAACTATAAATGTAACAATTTAAAACCTTCGTTTTACAACGAAATATCACAAATATTGTTTGTTTTATATCATATTTCGCTTCAATAAGATTTAATATGTATATTATTTGCATATTAAAGACAATTATTCTACTTTTGCACCCGTTTTAAAAACAACAAAAAGTTTCAAATTGAAAGCATAAGTATGAAAATAATCTGGTCCATCCGTTCTTTCAACTTTACCAACATACCGTAAATACGTTTGTCCAAAAGCGTGTTATAAGTAATATTGTAAAATCAGAAAAACAGTTGAATCTCATGTTTACTTTCATTTCTATAATGGCTGTCGGAGTCCTTATAGGCTATCCCTTACGCCACAAATCCCAAGTACGCAAGATCACTCCTCTCATCCATATCGTGGTCTGTCTGCTACTTTTCTTACTCGGTCTCTCTATTGGTCTTAACAGACTGATTATTGACAATCTTGGTTACTTCTGCGGCCAGGCAGCCGTCATCTCCTCATTAAGCATATTGGGCAGCATGATGGCCTCCCTTGCAGTATACCACATCTTTTTCAAAGGAAAGGGGGCAAGCGGTGAAAAGTAGTCTTGTAACTCTAGCCTTTTTCTTGTTTGGCTGCGTAGCCGGAGTCAGCTATGCGGTGGACTTCGACGTACACCAAACCTCTGTATATGTACTATATGTACTGATGCTGTTACTCGGCATTAATCTTGGAAGCAACCGCAACCTCAGGCAGTTTGTCTTATCCCTCAATTTCAGAACACTGCTTGTACCCCTTGCCACCGTAAGCGGCACTCTGCTGTTTTCCGCCATCGGAGGCTTTCTCTTGAGCCGCTGGAGTATTTTCGACTGCATGGCTGTCGGAAGCGGATTCTCCTATTATTCCGTTTCCTCCATCCTTATCACGCAGATCAAATCCCCCTCCATCGGTGTGCAGCTTGCTACCGAATTGGGGACCATCGCACTACTATCCAATATTTTCCGGGAAATGACCGCCTTGATAGGAGCTCCCCTTTTCCGCAAATATTTCGGTTATCTGGCGCCTATCTCGGCGGCGGGCATCGGTTCTTCCGACATTTCCCTGGCAGCCATCGCACGCTGCTCCGGACCGGAAGCCGTACCCGTGGCCATCGTCCACGGCATACTGATAAACATAAGCATGCCTTTCTTCGTTTCTTTCTTCTGCAAACTGTGAACTGAAGGAAGTGACATACTATACGTAACTTTACATTCTCTCTATAAAGAACCGGCCCTGTCACGAATTCGCAGCAGGGTTGGTTCTAACACATCCGCCCGACTAAAGCATTTCTTCCTAACAATTAGGTCTTTTCTTTCTATCAACTACTACAGACTTTCACAACAGACTGTACAGTCCATTACATCAGACCGTACAGTCCACTATAATGGACTATACGATTCACTGTAGGAGACTGTAGTACATTACCGCATAAAAAGACTTAATCATAAGGGAAAAAGACCTTAGCATTATAGGAAAAAAGGATTAATACCGGATATACGGAAAACGCAGAAAGAGAATCTTCTCATTCAAACCGAATAGATTTTGCCGGATGAATACGCGTCACCAGAAATGACGGCCCGACAAGCATCAGCACCGACACCAGCAAAGTACAGACATTCAGCAACAAATAAATCCAAATGTTGAATTCAACAGGAACACGATCTACATAATAAGTGGCAGGGTCCAGTTTGAAAAGATGAAATTGAGATTGAATAAAGCATAATGCCACCCCGATGATATTTCCCCATAGCATCCCCCTGCCTATCAAGAATACAGAAAAACTGAGGAATATCTTACGGATAGCAAAATTATCAGCTCCCAATGCTTTCAGCACCCCGATCATATTGGTACGCTCCAGAATGATAATCAGCAAACCGGATATCATGGTGAATCCGGCCACCCCCGTCATGAGAAACAAGATAACCCACACATTCATATCCAGCAAATCCAGCCATGCAAATATCTGAGGATTGACTTCCTCCACCGTCTGAGTATAGTAAGTACCTCCGTATGCATCCACCTGCGTATCCACCCGTGCACGGATTTCCTCCTTCACCGGCTCCAACCGGCTATACTCATTCACTTCCAGTTCCATACCACTCACCTGCCCTTTCTGCCAGCCATTCAAACGGTTCACCGTATATAAGTCGGTTATCAGAAACAAATCATCGTATGCGGAAAAATTGGTCTGATAGATGCCGGCGACAGTAAGACGGCGGGCGCGCACATTATCCTCTATATAATAGGTATAGATTTTATCACCCAGTTTCAGATGAAGCTTGTCGGCAATAGTGCGGGACACCAATACCTTATTGGTAGAGGCAGTATCCGAGAAAACAGGAATTTCCCCTTCCTGCAAATGATTCTTTAAAAACCTCCAGTCGTATTCATGAGAAACACCTTTCAGTACCATTCCCTGAAAGCTGTCGTCTGTCATAATCATTCCCGGCTTGGTGGAATAGCGCTGCACGTGCTTCACTCCTTCCAGTGTTTTCAACAGATGGAGCAAACTGTCGTTGGCAACGATGGGAACCGTCTGATAAGATTGCTGGGAGTCGAAGTTAGTTATTACGATATCGGACCCCAAGCCTACCACCTTGTCGCGTACCTCATGTTTGAAACCGATCACCACCGCTACCGACACAATCATGACGGCCAGCCCGATGGCTATGCCCAGCATAGCAATGCGGACGGCAGGCTTGGACACCTCTTTTCCACCCTCATTGCTGCGATAGATGCGTCTGGCAATAAAGAGCTTCCAGTCCATATCAGTCTTCTACCCTTCCGGGATATGCTTCCAATGCCTTACGCAGTACGAACAACGCACGGACCAAATCCTCTTTCTTCAACACGTAGGCAATACGCACCTCATTACGGCCTGCACCGGGAGTGGTATAGAATCCGGCAGCCGGAGCCATCATGACCGTCTCGCCTTCATAGTTGAATTCCGACAGACACCATGCACAGAACTTCTCGCTGTCGTCCACCGGTAATTTGGCAACCGTATAGAATGCACCCATCGGTATGGGCGAATAAACACCCGGAATACGGTTCAGCCCGTCAATCAGGCACTTACGGCGCTCCACGTATTCGTCATACGTCTCGCGTGTGTACTCTTCGGGGGCATCCAATGAAGCCTCGGCAGCAATCTGACCGATCAAAGGAGGGCTCAGACGTGCCTGGCAGAACTTCATGACAGCATTTCTCACTTCCTTATTCTTGGTAATCAACGCACCGATACGGATACCGCATTCGGAATAACGCTTGGACACCGAGTCTATCAGTACCACATTTTCTTCAATGCCTTCCAAGTGACAGGCAGAGATATAAGGAGAACCGGTATAGATAAACTCGCGGTACACTTCATCCGAGAACAGGTAAAGATCATACTTCTTCACCATGTCACGAATCTGGTTCATCTCGCGGCGGGTATACAAATAGCCGGTCGGATTATTCGGGTTACAGATCAGAATAGCTTTTGTGCGTTCGTTTATCAACTCCTCGAACTTCTCCACTTTCGGCAGGGAGAACCCTTCCTCGATGGTAGTCGTCACCGTGCGGATCACGGCTCCGGCCGAAATGGCGAACGCCATATAGTTGGCATAGGCAGGTTCCGGCACAATGATCTCATCTCCCGGATTCAAGCAACTCAGAAAAGCAAACAGCACCGCTTCCGAACCTCCGGTAGTGATGATGATATCATCGGCAGACAAGTTGATGTCATATTTCTTATAATAACCCACCAGTTTCTCGCGATAGCTGCGGTATCCCTGGCTGGGACTATATTCCAAAACGGTACGGTCAATATTACGAATCGCATCAAGGGCCGCTCGCGGAGTAGGCAGGTCGGGCTGACCGATATTCAGGTGATACACATGAATTCCTCTCTGTTTTGCAGCATCGGCCAGCGGTGCCAATTTGCGAATTGGCGATGCGGGCATCTCGTTTCCTCTGATGGATATTATTGGCATAATGTTATAAAAATTATTTAATCGAAGTGCAAAGATAGACTTTCGCAACCAACCGAGCAAACAATTAATTAAGAATTTAAATCTTTGTTATCTTAATGCGCATTTTTTAGGGTTATTAAAAAAAAACATGTAAGTTTGTTCCAGTAAAACAAAGCAAAATATCAAATGAATCTATACCTGATAACCTTCCAGTCCTCCTTGAACAGAATTGAATCTGTATATGATTGCCATAAAGATTTATTTGTGGAAATCGAGAAGTTTTTCACGCTTCATCTGGTACCTTATACAGAGGCTGCAAGTATTCCGGCAGATGCCTACCGGATGGCTTTCATCGCTTCGGGCGGGGTAGAAAAAATGGTCACCCAACACTTCGAACTACTTCCCTATCCTATCCATCTGCTGACCGACGGACAACAGAACTCACTGGCTGCTTCCCTGGAAATAGCTACATGGATACGAAGCAAAGGAATGAAAGTACATATTATTCATGGCACTATCCCCAATATGGTGAAACAACTGATAGATCATCACAAGGCTTTCGCCGCCCAGCGCGAGGTAAGAGGAAAACGAATCGGAGTTGTGGGATATTCTTCTCCGTGGCTGGTGGCCAGCAATGTAGATTACCTGCTTGCCAAACGCCGCTGGGGAATAGAGTTCATTGATATCCCCATGGAGGAAGTGTATTGTCTGTTTTATCAGATAAAGGATGATGATATAGGATATGAGGCGTCCGTATTTGCCAACCGTGCCATTGCCTGCCGGGAAGGGACTCCGGAAGATTTGCTGAAAGCCATGCGTCTTTATCAGGCCGTGAAAATAATCTGCGAAAAGAAAAAGCTGGATGCGGTAACCCTCTCCTGCTTCTCGTTGATTGAGAAATTAGGAACTACCGGATGTCTGGCACTTGCCCTGCTGAATGATGAAGGCATCCCGGCCGGATGTGAAGGAGACTTGCAATCCATCTTTACTCTGCTCATCGCCAAGACACTGACCGGCCAGGCAGGATTCATGGCGAATCCGGCATTCATCAACGATGACCTGAACGAAATAGTGATGGCTCACTGTACGATTGCCACCAAAATGGTGGATCAGTTTATCATCCGGAATCATTTTGAAACGGAGACCGGGATAGCCATACAGGGTATTCTGCATCCAGGAGGCATCACGATGATAAAATGCGCGGGAGAGTGTCTGGACGAGTATTTCGTTTCCACAGGCCAACTGATAGAAAATACCAACTACATCAATGCCTGCCGCACCCAGGCAAGAATCAAACTGGACAAATCCGTAGACTATTTTATGCGTAATCCTTTGGGTAACCATCACATCATATTAATGGGCGATCATGAAAAAGTGATTCACGAATTCATGCAATTGAACAGCTGCAAACTAGTGGAATAAGGAAAGCATGAAGAAATTAAGTAAAATGGGAGACGAAGATTAAATAAATTGTATCTTTGTATCCAATTTAATATTCAATAAAACAATAAACTTTTATGATGCATACTTGGTTTGAATGTAAGATACGTTACGAAAAAGTCATGGAAAACGGCATGAACAAGAAAGTAACGGAACCCTATTTGGTTGACGCGCTGAGCTTTACTGAAGCAGAAGCCCGTATTATTGAAGAAATCACTCCGTATATCAGCGGTGAGTTCACTGTTTCGGACATCAAACGCGCCAACTACAGCGAACTGTTCCCCTCTGAAGAAGATGCAGCCGACCGCTGGTTTAAGTGCAAGCTGTTCTTCATTACGCTGGACGAAAAAAGCGGAGCAGAGAAAAAGACCTCCACTACCGTACTGGTACAAGCTTCCGACCTTCGCGACGCTGTAAAGAAACTGGACGAAGGAATGAAAGGTACAATGGCAGACTACGTGATTGCGTCCGTAGCCGAAACCGCCATCATGGATGTTTACCCATACGAAGCCGAACCGGATGTGAAACCTGAATTTCCGGATGCCGGAAAAACCGAATAAAGCCTGATAAAAAAATAGAAAGTATAACAGATAATGAGCATTCAAGCAAATTTAAAAGAAGTTCTTTCCGAACTGCCTGCGGGTGTCCGCCTGGTAGCCGTATCCAAATTCCATCCCAACGAGGCGTTGGAAGAAGCGTATGCTGCCGGCCAGCGTATTTTCGGTGAGAGCCACGTGCAGGAAATGACTCAGAAATATGAAACCCTGCCCAAAGACATTGAATGGCATTTCATCGGCCACCTGCAAACAAACAAAGTCAAATACATGGCCCCTTATGTAGCTATGATACATGCCATAGACTCGTATAAATTGTTGGTTGAAGTCAATAAACAAGCTTCCAAAGTCCATCGCGTCATCCCTTGTTTATTGCAGATACATATCGCCCAAGAGGAAACGAAGTTCGGTTTCTCTTTTGACGAATGCAGGGAAATGCTGGATACAGGCGGATGGAAGGATTTGAAAAATGTCCGCTTATCAGGAGTGATGGGTATGGCGACCAATGTGGATGACGACGAACAAATCAAAAGAGAATTTTGTTCCTTAAATACATTCTTCAAAGAAATAAAGCAGAACTATTTTTCTGATTCAGAATACTTTAAAGAAATTTCCATGGGTATGTCACACGATTATCCGCTGGCAGTGGAAGCCGGAAGTACACTAGTCAGGGTAGGAAGCAAAATCTTTGGAGAACGAAACTATTAAAACTACTATTTATATGACTCAATTAAAAACCACTTTTGCCGGGTTGTCACTGCGCAATCCTATAATCATCAGCAGTTCCAGCCTTACAAACAGCGCTGAAAAGAACAAGAAACTGGAGCTGGCAGGCGCCGGAGCCATTGTTTTGAAATCAGTTTTCGAAGAGCAGATCATGATGGAAGCACATCACATGGCTACTTATGGCTCTCCCGAAGGAGATGACTACTTGAGCACATATGTACGCTCTCATGCATTGAACGAATATATTTCATTGATTGAACAGACTAAAAAGCTTTGCACCATTCCTGTCATTGCCAGCATCAACTGCTTCAGCAACTCAGAATGGACAGACTTTGCCCGTACCGTGGAAGCAGCAGGAGCCGACGCACTGGAAATCAACATCCTTTCCTTGCAGACCGAAAAAGAATATCAATACGGTTCTTTCGAACAGCGTCATATCGATATCGTAAGCAGTATCAAGAAACAGATTTCCATCCCCGTCATTGTGAAACTGGGCAGCAATCTGACCAACCCCATCGCACTGATCAACCAACTTTATGCCAACGGAGCCAATGCTGTGGTATTGTTCAACCGATTCTACCAGCCGGATATCAATATCGACACCATGACATATTCTGCAGGCGATGTATTCAGTACTCCTGCCGACTTGTCCAACGGACTGCGCTGGACTGCTATCGCTTCGGCACAAGTTCCTCAGACAGATTATGCCATTTCGGGCGGTGTGCACGATGGAAAAGCGATAGTCAAAGCAATTCTGGCAGGCGCTTCGGCTGTAGAACTGTGCAGTGTCATCTACCAAAGAGGCAATCAGGTCATTGCAGATATGACAAATGAAATGACCCAATGGATGAACCGGCAAGGCTACAAGGACATCAGCGAATTCAAGAGTTCGATGAACGCACTGTCTACCGGAGCCAGCAATCCGTTTGAACGTACACAGTTCATGAAGTATTTCAGCAGCAAAGAATAAAAATCAGTGGTTAGTGATTAGTGGTTCATATCCATGCGACATCACAGCGCAGCTCATTAACCACTAACCACTAATCACTATTTTTCCTTCTGTTTAATTTGTATGCTCCAAAGAAAGTCTTATATTTGCACATTTGATTAAAGTTTGTGCAAAATATAAACAAAAGAGTATATACAATGGAGCAGAGTTTTATTGCCTTCCTGGAAGACAGTATAAAGAAAAACTGGGACTTGGATGCCCTTACAGATTATAAAGGTGCCACATTACAATATAAAGATGTAGCCCGCAAAATAGAAAAGCTACACATCATCTTCGAATTAAGCGGCATCAAGCAAGGAGACAAGATAGCTGTCTGTGGCCGCAACAGTTCTCATTGGGGAGTTACTTTCCTGGCTGCCGTTACATACGGGGCAGTGATTGTTCCCATTCTTCACGAATTCAAATCGGACAACATTCATAATATAGTCAATCACTCGGAAGCACGCCTGCTGATGGTGGGCGATATGGTATGGGAAAATCTGAATGAAAATGCCATGCCGTTGTTAGAAGGGGTTATCTTGATGAATGACTATACCCTGCTAGTTTCCCGCAGTTCCAAATTGGACTATGCACGCGATCATCTGAACGAACTGTTCGGAAAGAAATATCCGCGCAATTTCCGCCGGGAACATGTCAGCTACCGCCGGGATACACCGGAAGAACTGGCTGTGATCAACTATACTTCCGGCACGACCAGTTATTCCAAAGGAGTGATGATTCCTTACCGCGCATTGTGGTCGAATACCCAGTTCGCTTTTGATGTCTTGAAAATGAATCCGGGTGACAAGCTGGTTTCCATGCTCCCTATGGCACACATGTACGGACTGGCTTTCGAGTTCCTTTATGAATTCTGTGTGGGATGCCATATTTATTTCCTGACCCGTACCCCCAGTCCGAAAATCATCTTCCAAGCCTTTTCCGAAGTGAAACCCAATCTGGTAGTAGCCGTTCCATTGATTATCGAAAAAATCATCAAGAAGAATGTACTGCCCAAACTGGAAACCCCGGCTATGAAGATTTTACTGAAAGTTCCTATCATCAATGATAAAATCAAAGCCACAGTCCGCGAACAGATGATAAATGCCTTCGGAGGTAATTTCTATGAAATTATTGTAGGAGGTGCCGCCTTCAATCAAGAAATAGAGCAGTTCCTGAAAAGTATAGATTTCCCCTATACCGTGGGATATGGCATGACTGAGTGTGCTCCGATTATCTGTTATGAAGATTGGAAATATTTCAAGCCGGGTTCCTGCGGAAAGGCGGCTCCCCGTATGGAAGTCAAAATATTGAGCCCCGACCCTGAGAATATAGTAGGTGAGATAGTATGCAAAGGACCTAATGTAATGTTAGGCTATTACAAGAATCCCGAAGCTACCGCCGAGGTAATAGACAAGGACGGCTGGTTGCATACCGGCGACCTGGGTGTTATGGATGCGGAAGGCAACGTTACCATCAAGGGACGCAGCAAAAACATGCTGTTGGGTCCATCGGGACAGAATATTTATCCGGAAGAGATTGAAGATAAATTGAATAACATGCCGTTCGTTTCAGAAAGCATTATCATACAGCAGGCAGACAGCAAACTGGCGGCTTTGGTTTATCCCGATTTCGACGATGCCTTTGCTCATGGGCTGGATAATGACGCGATAGCACAGGCTATGGAAGAGAACCGTATCAACTTGAATACAGAACTTCCTGCATATTCACAAATAGCCCGTGTAAAAATCTATCCGGAAGAATTCGAGAAAACTCCTAAAAAGAGTATCAAACGTTTCTTATATCAGGAAGTAAAATAACACCTGACAGAAAAAGAACCTGCCTGCAACATATATAATGTATAAGTCTGAAGATTATAGATGTTGCAGGCTATACATTATAGATGTTACAGGTTATACATCCGCATATATGGACACCTGGATCATGATACGTGAAAGGAGACAAAACAAAACATAATTTTACTCTTGCACCCCGATCAATTCTCCCCATAATTCCCCCTTATATCTACATTTTTATTACATTTGCACCCAAGAAACTAAAAATGTATGAAAATGAATATGCGTATAGCAGCAATACTCCTTTTAGGATATTGTGCAGGTATGTCAACTCCTGCTTTTGCCCAGAAAAAGGACAAGCTTAAAAAAGGCCCCAACATCTCCTTGAACATTTCCGCGAAGAAAGACAGTGTCAAAACCACTTATCTGAATATCGGTCTGCTTACAAATATCTATCAACTGAAAGGAATCGGTATCAACGCTGTATCCAGTGTTGTACAAAACGATATGACGGGTTTCCAAATCTCCGGCCTTGCCAGCATTACCGGACGCCACGCCTCCGGTTTCCAACTGGGAGGTATTGCCAATGTAGCCGGAGGCAATGCCAATGGCATCATGCTCAGCGGACTGATGAATGTTGCCGGAGGGAAAGCCAACGGTATCCAAATTTCCGGATTAGGCAACATTGCCGGAAACATATCAAGAGGAGTTACCATCGGCGGTCTGATGAATCTGGCCGGCAACAAAGCCCAAGGAGTTCAGATAGCCGGCTTGGCCAACATTGCCGGAAAATCACAAAATGGCATCGCTATCGGCGGACTGATGAACGTATCTGCCGAGAAACTGAACGGAGCACAAGTTTCCACCCTGCTCAATATCAGTGGCGGAAAAGCCAAAGGCGCTCAAGTCTCAGCCATTGGTAATGTAGGTGTAAACGTGAATGGTATGCAATTCTCCGCCATCAGCAATATCGCTGCCGGAGAAATCAGAGGCTTGCAGCTTTGCGGTGCGGTAAATATCGCCGTCAAGACGGAAAATGCCCTGCAATTCTCAGGACTGACCAATGTTTGCCAAGGCAAGTTACGCGGTGTGCAGTTCGCTCCCGGCAACTACGCCGGAGAAGTAAGCGGCGCGCAAATCGGTTTACTCAACCTGTGTGGCGGGAATGTAAAAGGAATACAAATAGGAATCATCAACCATAGCAAGGATACTACCGCCCATAAACTAGGTTTGGTGAATATCACTCCCAAAACCCGTATCCAGATGATGCTGTTTGCAGGTAACACCAGCAAACTGAATGCTGCCGTGCGTTTTAAAAACCGCCGGAGTTATACCATGCTGGGTATCGGTACACACTATCTGGATTTGAATGACAAATTTTCGGGCTGTGTGTTCTACCGTGCCGGTCTTTACTATCCCATCGCCTCCAAACTGGAACTAAGTGGCGACTTAGGTTATTTCCATATAGAAAACTTTGAAAATGAAGATGCGGAAACACCGGAACGCATGTATTCATTGCAAGCCCGTATCAATCTGGAATATAAATTCAAATCCAGAATCAGTTTCTTTGCATCGGGTGGTTACGGCATGACGCGCTACTATGATAAAAATAAGTTCTACGAAAAAAAACCTATTTTCGAAGCAGGTGTTATCTTGTTTTAAGCAGCCCCGTCACCCTAGTATAAACTAATCCATACAGTATGAAACTACAGCATATCGCATTAGTCTGCCTGCTGGCATTAAGTGCCGGGAACGTCACAGCCCAGATGCTCCACCGCCCCGATTCCATGTATACATTCACCGATCCTCGCCTGCAAAAAAAACACCCTTGGCGTGCCGCCGCCGAAACTTTCGGAATGAATGTCGGAGTATGGGCATTCGACCGTTATGTAATGAACGAAGACTTTGCCAAAATCAGTATCGGCAGCATACGGCGCAATATCAAGCATGGTTTTGTATGGGATAACGACCAATTCTCCACCAACCTGTTCGCCCACCCCTATCACGGAAATCTTTATTTCAATGCAGCACGCAGCAACGGACTTACCTTTTGGGAATCGGCTCCATACGCCTTTGCTGGTAGTTTGATGTGGGAAATAGCCGCAGAAGTGGAGCCGCCCGCCATCAATGACCTGATGGCAACCACCCTAGGCGGCATCGCCCTGGGAGAAGTAACGCACCGTATGTCTTCTTTGGTACTGGACGACTCCAAGCGTGGTTTCTCACGTTTCACCCGCGAGTTTTTGGGAACCTTGATCTGCCCCATGCGGGGATTGAACCGAATGATAACCGGCGAGATGTGGAAAGTAAAACGCTCTCATTACAAATACCACGATTACGACCGCATTCCGGTACACTTTTCCATAGGTGCCGGTGACCGTTATCTGGCCGATGACAATTACCTGTTCCGTGGAGAGCACAATCCCTACCTTGAATTCCGGGTACAATACGGAGATGCCTTCGATAAAGTGAATGACGGCCCATACGATTACTTCACCGCGCGGGCCACCTTCGGTCTTTCCGGGAACCAGCCTCTTATCAGCCAGATCAACCTGATGGGCAAACTATGGGGTGTTCCCCTGAAAACCACTACCGGCATGGAAATGATGTTCGGTATCTTCCAGCACTTCAACTATTTTGATTCCGAGGAAGTGATTGACGGATCGGGGCGTATCCCTTACAAGATTTCGGAAGCTGCCAGTGTGGGACCGGGTATGATTTATAAATTCCCCCGAATGAACAGCCTGGTAAATTTGGAACAGCGTGTGTTTCTGAGTGCCATCCTGCTGGGTGGAAGCCTTACCGACTATTACAACGTAATAGACCGCAATTACAATATGGGAAGCGGATACAGCATAAAGAACAACACCATTCTGGACTTCGGCCGTTACGGCATGTTCGCACTGAATATGCATCTTTACCAGATTTTTACCTGGAAAGGATACGAACACAAGGATTTGGAAACAATAGATCCGCTCTATCTGAATGCGCAGGGAGACAAAGGAAATGTAATGCTCGCTGTAGTGAATCCGATTATCGAGTTGAATCTAAGCTCCCACTTCAAAGCCAATATGGAAGTGTCCTATTACTACCGCCACACACATTATTCCTACCATGAGGACATAAAATATAAGACCTTTGAAACCCGGTTAGGATTGATTTATCAATTCTAAAGCAAGGAAGAACGGACACGGCTCAAGGTTTCGGGAGTCATCTGTAATAAGGAAGCGATGTACACAAGAGGCGCACGCTTCAATATTTCGGGATGAAGCTGCAACAATCTGTTATAACGTTCATGAGCCGGTTCAAAACGAAGCGTGTCCGCCTTCACCTGTGACTCTATCAAAGAATGTTCGATAAAACCGCGATAAAGACGTTCGATATCGTGATATTGATCTATCAATTTCTCCACTTCCACACGGGGTAACTCCCATACCACGGATGCTTCCAAAGTTTCCACCATCAAGCGGGTGGGCTCCTGTTTAAAATAACTCTCTATGCAAATAATCATTCCGTTCTCATAACCGATATGCTCAGTCAGATCTTTATCATATTTATAATAAAATTGTCTGAGCATTCCTTTTTCTATAAACAACATCGCTTTACAAACCTCACCGGCCTGCAAAACAATCTCCCCTTTACGATATTTTCTACAAACTAAGATTTCGGCTAATGCGTGAACACTTTCTCTACTGAGAGGATGGTTAACTTCTGCTATCCTTCTAGCTATGTCTATACTAGTTGTCATGTGCTCCCAATTTTTGTATTTGCTGCAAAAATACAAAAAAGGCTGGATTATTAGACATAAATTACAAAATTAAACCGATAAAGTTCTGAATAATAGTTTTTTTTATATACTTTTGAAACGCAATAGTAATAAAACGACCTTTATGAAACTACTAGCCTCTTTAACAATCCTGGGTTTAGTCATGGCACAAAGTGTCACAGCCCAAACGAATTACACAAAGGATCCGGAAAGCTGCACTAGCATTATGGTAGGAAAGAAAGCAACTACCGATGGATCAGTTATAACCAGTCATACATGCGACAGCTGGTACCGAACCTGGGTAAACATGGTTCCGGCAGAAAGTTATGAAAGGGATACTGTAATGAATATTTACGATGGCCGTATGCATACCGAGTTTGTAGCCGACCAGACTAATGTAAAAATCAAGGGGCAAATACCACAAGCTAGAAAAACATATGCCTTCATGGACACCTCCTACCCTTGCATCAACGAAAAGCAGCTGGGGATAGGTGAAACTACCGTAAGCGGACGCAGGGATCTGGAAAATCCCAAAGGTATGTTTATGATTGAAGAATTGCAACGTGTGGCATTGCAACGCTGTACAACAGCCCGTGAGGCTATCCGCCTGATGGGAGATCTCATAAAACAATACGGTTATGGCGACAGCGGCGAATGTCTGACCATTGCCGATCCTGATGAAGTATGGCACTTCGAAGTCTTCGGAGAAGGAAAAGATAAAATTGGCGGAGTATGGGCGGCAGTCCGTATTCCGGATGATCATGTAGGCGTATCTGCCAACATCTCGCGAATCAGCACCCTCAATCTGAAAGATCCCGACCACTATATGGCTTCCGAAAATGTATTTGACGTGGCTAAAAAATTAGGATATTGGGATGGAAAAGAGCCTTTTAAATTTTGGAAAGCTTATAGCGGAAAGAATTACTCCGGCCAACTGAAATCCTTCAGCACCCGCGAGCACTTTATCCTGAATGCACTGGCACCGTCATTAAAGCTTGATTATGAAGCAGAAGAACTGCCTATCAGTGTAAAACCCGACAAGCAAGTATCTGTAACCGATGTTATGGCATTGCTCCGGGAAACATACGAAGGAACGCCGCTGGATATGACACAGAATCTGAAAGTTACGGTAAAAGATAGAAAAACCGGAAAAGTAGACACCATTATCAGCCCGAAAGCCAATCCGTGGATGCGTGGCGATGAACTGAATATGCTGAACGGTATTAAAAAGGGAGTTGTGAAATCAGTACGCAATATCGCAGTTCCGCAATGTGCTTATTCTACAGTTATCCAATTGCGCAACTGGCTGCCCGATGCAGTAGGCGGTGTGGTATGGTTCTCTATGGACAACCCCGGACAAAGCCCGCGCGTTCCGGTATTCTGTGGCATTACTGATTTCCCTGCTATGTATAAAATCTGCGGTAACCACCGCTATCGCGACGACGCCGCCTTATGGCACTATCGCCGCGCCAACAAACTGGCTGCTGTAAGATGGGGAACTGCCCGCAAAGTAATGGAAAAAAATATTCGTCATTTCGAGGAAAAAGGACAACGGGAACTTCCATTTGTGGAAGCACAATACCAAAGTATCCTTCAATCTAAAGGGGAAGAAGCAGCCCGTGCTTATCTCACAGACTACACGGCAGACTTTATAGGCGCCACCATCCTTCGCTGGGACGAAATGGCAAACCAATATTGGATTGAGTCACGCTTCGGCTTTTAATTGTTAACCTTATCATATTAAAAACAAACTTATGAAGACAAAAGTATTCACACTAGCCGCACTGCTATGCTGTGCATCAGCCATGTATGCACAAGAAAGTGGTTACAAATTCACGACTGTTGCATCACAGAAAGCAACTCCAGTCAAAAATCAGGCCTCTACCGGAACTTGCTGGTGCTTTGCCACCACTTCGTTCATGGAATCCGAACTGCTCCGTATGGGCAAAGGGGAATATGATCTTTCTGAAATGTTCATTGTACGCCAAAAGTACTTGAACCAATTGGAAGACAACTATTACCGGGGAGGCAACGGGAATTTAGGACAAGGAAGCCTTTCACACACATGGAAGAATGCTTTCAACCAAGTGGGTATCGTACCCGAGGAAGTATATCACGGAATCAACTATAACTCAGAGAAACATAACCATGGCGAAATGGTGAGATATATCAACGCTTTAGGAAACACAGCCGTTAAGATGAAACGTCGCAGCCCGGAATACTACAAGCTGATCAACAACCTTTTCGATACTTATCTAGGAGAACTTCCTGAAAAGTTCACTTACAAAGGAAAAGAGTACACTCCGAAATCTTTTGCCGAAAGTCTGGGTTTGAACATGGACGATTATATCGAACTGACTAGTTTCACTCACAAACCGTATTACCAGAAATTCTCTCCGGAAGTACCCGACAATTGGGAAAATGAACAAATGTACAATCTTCCGCTGGACGAAATGATGGAAGTTGCCGACTATGCTTTGACCCACGGATATACCGTATGTTGGGACGGTGATGTCAGTGAAAAAGGTTTTTCATTCAAAAATGGTGTAGCCATCAATCCGGTAGTGAAAAAAGCGGAAGACCTTTCGGGTTCCGACCGTGCACGTTTTGAGAAAATGGACCCTAAAGAACAAAGAGAGATGCTGGCGGAAGCCTACAAATTTGAAAAACCGTGTCCCGAAGTAAATGTCACTCCGGAAGTCCGTCAGGAAGGTTATGAAGCATTTGTCACTACAGATGACCACCTGATGCATCTTACCGGTATTACCAAAGACCAGAACGGGACCAAATACTATATCACCAAAAATTCTTGGGGTACAGAACGCAATACATTTGGCGGGTATCTGAATATGTCCGAAAGCTATGTACGTGCCAAGACTATTTTCCTCATGGTGCATAAAGATGCTATTCCGGCTGCAATCAAACAGAAATTAGGAATTAAATAAAAAAGAAAAGAGCAGGCGTCCGTTTTTCTAAAATAGACGCCCGTTTTTTGAAAACAGATATCCGGAGTCCCAATACATACTTGTGTTTTCAAATGGACATCTATTTTTTAGCAAAAGATTCATAATAACTATGACGAAAAAGAACTTATTTACATTAGTCTTATGCTTATTCTGTTTCGGAACCACAACTCATGCGCAACGTATCCCCACATTGGAGGAGGCCGTATACGGAGGACTGATCAAGACAGAAGGCGGAAGTAACGTGAACTGGATGAAAGATGGAGAACGTTATTCCAAAATAGAGAAAAATGCCGAGGGAGCATACGAAGTCACTGCCTACAAAGCAAAGGACAATTCCAAAGAAGTGCTGATCCCTGCCAATATGCTTCTGAATCCGCAAACAGGAAAACCTATCTCTGTCCGCAATTTCGTATTCAGCGAGGATAACTCCAAAGTATTGATCTATACCAATACCCGTCGCGTATGGCGTTATGATACCCGCGGTGATTACTGGGTGCTTAATTTGAAAGACGGCAAACTGCAACAATTGGGCAAAAGCTTGCCGGAAGCTACCTTGATGTTCGCCAAGTTCTCGCCGGATGCCAGCCGGGTAGCATATGTCTCCAGAAACAACATTTATGTAGAGAGTCTGGTTGACGGGAAAATCAACCAACTAACTCAAGACGGAAATAATGAAATTGTAAACGGAACATTCGACTGGGTATACGAAGAAGAATTCAACTGCCGCGACGGTTTCCGCTGGAGTCCCGACGGGCAATACATAGCCTATTGGCAAAGCGATACCCAAGGTACGGGATGGTTTGATATCATCAATAATGTAGATTCCATTTATCCTAAAATCCAACGTTTTCCCTACCCTAAAGCCGGAACAGCAAACTCCGCTGTAAAAGTAGGCTATGTATCAGCCGACGGTGGAAACACCACTTGGCTGGCTCTTCCAGGTGATGCACGCAACCACTATATTCCACGTATGGAATTCATTCCGGGCTGCAACGAACTGTTCATCCAGCAAATGAACCGTGCCCAAAACACCAATAAAGTATGGATTGCGAAAATAGGTGAAAATACCCCCGTCAATATCTTTACCGATCAAGATGCCGCATGGTTGGAAACGAATGACAATGTGCGTTGGTTGAAAGGGAACAAGTATTTCACTTGGGAAAGCGAACGTGACGGATGGCGCCACCTGTATCGTGTAAGCCGTGATGGTAAAGAAATCAAGCCCATCACCCAAGGAGCTTTTGATTATATTCAAGAAGTAGGTGCGGATATGGATAAAGGTTTTGTGTACTTTATCGCCTCTCCCGACAACTTCACCCAGCGCTATCTCTACCGGGCACGTCTTTTCGGCAATGGAGAGGTAAAGCGGCTAAGTCCTGTTGACCAAAGCGGGCAACATCGTTATATCATGTCACCGTCCGGCAAATGGGCAGTCCATACATTCAGTAACTCGGAAACTCCCCCTGTAATCGACATGGTGTCTTTCCCTGCCCATAAAAGTATACGTCTGATTACTGACAATGCAAAAGCCAAGGAGCAATACAAAGCCTTGGGGCTGCAACCGAAAGAATTTGTAAAAACCCGTTCAGGAGAACTGGAACTGGATGCATGGATGATCAAACCCGTAAACTTTGATCCCAGCAAAAAATATCCGGTCATAATTGATGTCTATGGAGAACCTGCCAACGCCACCGTACAGGATGTATGGAGCGGAGGAAGTTTATGGCACCAGTACTTGGCAAACCTGGGGTATATCATAGTCAGCATCGAGAACCGTGGTGCCAATGCACCCCGTGGACGCGAATGGCGCAAATGTATTTATGGAGAAGTCGGAACCTTTGCCAGTGAAGATCAGGCAAGAGGCATCCAAGACTTGGCACGTCAATACTCTTTCATTGACACCGCACGTATCGGTATCACCGGCTGGAGTGGCGGAGGCAGCCAGACGCTGAACAGTATGTTCCGTTATCCCGATGTTTTCCACACAGGCATTGCCATTGCTTTTGTGGCCGACCAGCGTCTGTATGACACGGTTTATCAAGAACGTTATATGAATACTCCTCAAAATAATCCGGAGGGCTACCGCAAAGGGTCTCCCATCTCGTATGCAGCAGGATTGAAAGGCAACTTGCTGTTAATTCACGGTACAGGAGATGACAATGTTCATTATCAGAATTGTGAAATGTTGGTCAATGAACTGGTACGGCACGGAAAAATCTTCTCACAGATTTCTTACCCGATGCGTTCCCATGGAATTTACGAAGGCAAGGGAACCAGCTTGCATCTGCGAAAGACAATGGCTGATTACTGGCTGAAAAACCTGCCTGCCGGAGGAAAATAAATATGCCAAAATTCCTGCTGATATGATTATACAGTCGGCCATTCTGAACATTAGTGAAACTTTTCATATACATAAAATGATTAGAGTCCAAATTTTTCACAAAAGTTCGGGATGGCAGACTGATAAACCGATTTCGTTTTAGCAAGCTTAGCACTAAACACATAAACTAAATGAAGAAAATACAACTATTCTTATTACAATTTCTGTTAATATCTATTACGCAGCACACCAATGCCCAACTCCCTGTCAAAACAGAATATATCGTTGAGATGGGAGGAACATCGGGTAAAGGAACCTACGCGCCGATGTGGCTTACTGCCAACAGGCAAGGTTTATCTTCTGCCAATACCGAAAATGGTTATTTACGGGCAGGGATTGCACATACAATGCCATTAAACCAACATTTCGGCTTCAGTGCAGGACTGGATTTGGCAACCGCCTACAATTTCACCTCCTCCTTCATCATCCAACAAGCTTATGCAGACCTCAGTTACCGATGGTTGAACCTGAGTATCGGCAGCAAAGAACGCTTGCCCGAATTAAAGAATTCCAAGTTAAGCAGCGGAGGTATGGTAGAATCAAATAATGCCCGCCCCATTCCCCAAATACGCCTGGAAGTTCCCGATTATGTAGCCATACCAGGTACCCATAAATGGCTTCATTTGAAAGGACACATAGCCTATGGACGTTTTACTGATGACAAATGGCAGGAACATTTCACCTCCATAGGCAACCCATATACCATTGATGTACTTTACCACAGTAAATCGCTTTTCGCCAAAGTAGGAAA
>NZ_JBDFXP010000052.1:0-30051 GCF_040911965.1 Phocaeicola sp. RTP21359st1_B8_RTP21360_211022 | reverse complement strand
GTACAACGAACATCGCCGGAATGCCACCCGAAGCCTGCAATATACCCCTGACGGAGACGATTTTGTCTGCATCAACGGTAAGAATCGCTTTACCCGTGCCTTATACGGCAGCCACACAGCATTCCGGCTGGAAACAAGCGACCGGCCCGTATTCGCTGCTTATACCAAGGAGAATCCGAAGCACATCTGCTTTAAACTGCAAACCTCCGGAGGCACGGTAGCCCTTGACTCTACCGAACACTGCGAGTCCCGTTATACAGCGGGACGCCGCAGCTACAGTTTATCTGATCCGGCTTTCGGAGGCGGAAGCTTATCCATTACCACATGGGCACTTCCCGATAAAGAAGGGGCTATCTGGCAATTCAACGCCCGGAATTTCAAGGAATTCCATCCCGTTCTACTGGCATCCATTTCAGAGATACGTAATTCCAAACTAAACCGTAACGGAGACATGGGAGCCGACCCAGCCGACAGTTTCGAAGCTCCTCTCCAGCCTCAACAGTTACAATCCTTCCCGGTACAGATAGACGGAACACTTTATATTCTATTGGAAAACCAGGAACTACGCACACTGACGACTGCCGAAGGCGAAAACCTGTTTAAAAAGGCAGAAGCCGCCCGCTCCGAAACAGCCTCACGCATCCGCATTGAAACACCCGACCCTTATTTCAACACCTTAGGAGGCACGCTGGCTATGGCTGCCGATGGAATCTGGGATGGCGAAGTGTGGTTACACGGTGCCATAGGCTGGCGAATGCCCCTCAGTGGCTGGCGAGCCGCCTATACCGGCGATGTTTTGGGATGGCATGACCGTGCCCGGACCCATTTCAACGCATACGCGGCAAGTCAGGTCACCGAAGTGCCCAACACCCTCCCCCATCCGGCACAAGATTCCGCCCTGCATCTGGCACGTTCCGTCAAGAAATGGGGTACACCCCAATACAGTAACGGATACATCTGCCGTAATCCTCACCGCAATAATCAGATGCACCACTACGACATGAACCTTTGCTACATAGACGAATTGTTATGGCATTTCAAGTGGACGGGGGACTTGGATTATGTCCGCCAAATGTGGCCTGTCATCACCCGTCACCTCGCATGGGAAAAGCTGAACTACGACCCGGATAACGACGGGCTGTATGACGCATACGCCTGTATTTGGGCCAGTGACGCCCTTTATTACAATAGCGGAGCAGTCACCCATTCATCGGCTTATAACTACCGTGCCAACAAGACAGCGGCCCAATTGGCAGAAAAGATAGGCGAGGATCCCACTCCTTACCGCAACGAAGCCGAAAAGATTCTGAAAGCCATGAACGAGAGGCTATGGCTTCCCGACAAAGGACATTGGGCGGAATATCAAGATTTTATGGGTCACAAGCGAGTACACGAAAGTGCCGCTGTATGGACCATTTATCATGCTATAGACAGCGAAACAGCCAATCCGTTCCAAGCCTATCAGGCTACCCGTTATGTAGACACAGCCATTCCTCATATTCCCGTCACAGCCCATGGATTAAAAGAGAATGGCTATGCCACTATCGCCACCACCAACTGGCTGCCCTACTCATGGAGCATCAATAATGTCGCCTTTGCCGAAGTGATGCATACCGCATTGTCATACTTCCAGGCCGGACGTGCCGACGCCGGATACAAACTTTTGAGAAGCTCTGTTCTGGACGGCATGTATCTAGGAGACAGTCCGGGTAACTTCGGCCAGATCAGCTTCTATGATGCCGCACGCGGAGAATGCTACCGCGATTTCGGTGATCCCATCGGAGTCGCTTCACGAGTACTGATCCAAGGTCTGTTCGGTATCCTGCCGGATGCCCTGAACCAGCAAATCATCCTCCGGCCGGGCTTCCCGGACGACTGGGACAAGGCTTCCGTCAGCACTCCCGATATAAGCTATCGCTTTACCCGGAAAGAAGATACGGATACCTATCATATCACACAACGGTTCCAGACTCCTCTCCATCCGGTATTGCACGTCAATGCCAGAAAAGAGAAGATCCGTTCAGTAAAAGTGAACGGTGTCCCTGCCACATGGCAATCCATCGAATCGGCCCATGGCTATCCTCTTCTTTCAATCCAGGCGGAAGGAACATCTTCAACCACCATTACCATCGAATGGGAAGGAGCACCACTTCACACGTTGGCAGTCCAGGAACCAGTCATCACTTCAAACGGGAAGTTGGCTTTGCAAATACCTTCGGGAGCATCCATCTCCCAAGTATATGATCCTCAGAGCGTTTTAGCAAATCACACTGTAGAAGCCACCGCTTTCAACGCACAGATAAAAGGTGAACCGGGACACCACACTTTCTTTGTTTACACCCATCAGGGAGAAATGGATTGGTGGCAACCTGTTAATATCTATATAGAGAACGTCCGGGAATCCCCCTCCTATACAGACTTTGCAGATATCCGTCCCGAAAAATGCCGGATGGTTGATTTTGACCGGCAACTGAATGCTTCCGTCACCGATATATATCAAAATGAATACCTGTCTCCCCGGTCTCCATACACTACGTTGCAACTTCCCACACAGGGAATAGGAGAATGGTGTCATCCGCTGCTGAGTGCTACCATAGACGACTCGGAATTACGCAGTCTTGTACATCATGATACTTTCCAAACGTCTTTAGGCATCCCCTTCCGTCTGAAAGAAAAAGGAAACAACATTCTTTTCACCTCCCTATGGGATAATTACCCGGACAGTTCCACCATCTCACTATCCGGCACGGCCTCACATGCTTATCTGCTGATGGCGGGAAGTACCAACCACATGCAGTGCCACATTGCCAATGGAATAATACGCATACACTATGCAGACGGAACTTCCCAAGCAACGGAGTTGACCAATCCGGACAACTGGTGTCCTATAGAACAAGATTTCTATGTGGACGGCAAAGCATTCCAAGCAACTGCTCCCCGGCCGTACCGTCTGCACTTGAAAAGCGGTAAAGTAAGCCGTGATCTGGGTAAGGAACTCAACATCACCGGCGTATATGGACGTGAGATAGAAGGTGGTGCAGGCATATTGCTCGATATTCCTTTGGATCATTCCAAGGAACTAAAAGGGCTGACCCTGGAAACCCTGTCCAATGATGTGGTGATAGGAATCATGGGAATCACTTTGCAATAACCACGTGTTATTCAATGCGGAATTACGTTAACTTGAACCGGCGTAGTTCCGCATTATTCATCTTTGGCACACTACGTAAATGTTCCAAAGTCACTCCTTGAATGTGTGCCTGTACCGCCCTGTTTATCAGTCCATGCCCGACTGCCAACACCTGTTTTCCATCATATCGCTCTTTCAAGTAGTCCACAAAACGCCCCGCACGTTCATAGAGCATCGCCTCCGTTTCCACATCTGCCGGAAAATGTTGCAAATCAACTTCTTTAATGGCAAGACCTGTCCAACTCCCCCAATCGATTTCACGCAACAAGACCGTTTTCTCCCAAGGCAGGTTCCGACCTTCCACAGCGATACGGGCCGTATCCACACACCGTTTCAAATCACTACTGACCACTGCGTCCAAAGAGATGTTCCGCAAAGTATCACGCAGCGCTTCAGCCTGTGCTATTCCTTCAACAGTCAGCGTGCCCGGCATATGTCCTTGGAAAATACGGGCGATATTCTCTTCTGTCTGCCCGTGACGGGCTAAATATAAAGTTATCATCTTTTTTAATGCAAAGATAATGCTTACCGGCCAGATTTACTTCAAAAGGGCAACCTTCTTATTCTCCTTTCCAAAGAAAAGCAATCTTCAGACAGATGATAAAAAAATAACAATCTTGCCTATAAAAGTATTCTCCCCGTAGATTAAGGGGTTTCTTCCGTACAGTTAAGGCCTTTCATGCGGTAACCTACTACAGACTCCGTCAGTAGACTGTACAGTCTGTTACATCAGACCGTACGGTCCACTACAATAGTTTATACAGTCCATTATCGGAGTCTGTAGTAGGTTACCGTATGAAAAAGCTTAATCATGCAGTAGAAAAGACTTAGTATACAGGGGAAAAAGGCTTAAGTATTCATCAAAAGCAGACAGCCACCTTCGAAATGTCACTCCGCCTGCAAGCTACAAATTATCCACCGTATCTTCCACTTCTATCACCCAGTCCCCGATAGTACGGGTGGCACTGTCGAAATTAATCCCCACCTTCACGATGCGCCTGCCATCCTTGCGATAAGGAACAGCATACAGCCTGCTGTTTATCTGCGCCAATGCCTCCCGGGCCGTACCGTCATATTTAAATTCCAGCACATAAATAGCATCCTGCATCTTTATGACCACATCCGCACGCCCCACCGCACTTTTCACCTCGCTGTCCACATACATCCCCATCAGACGGAACAACAAATAAAAGATGGTCTGGTAATGCTTCTCCGTCTTGTTCTCCAAATCATTGGGAATGGAAGCAAAGAAAGAACGCGTACGTTCCAAGCAGCTCTCTATATCTCCCTTACGAAGATCGCGAATGAAGGAAACGACATAAAAAGTACTGCTCTGACCCGGCAACTCAAGGTAAGCGGGCAACAGGGACTCGATGAAACCTTTACGCACCTCCCCGTTGGGATAGGCCAGCCGGTACACCTGGAACTCGGGATCATATCCCTTGATCGTCAGGTAACCACTTTGATATAAAACGGGGATAGGACTAGTTACACGTTCCGTCGGGGCATCAAACTGCTCGTCTGTAGCCTCCACCCCCTCCAGCTGGCGCACGTCAAAATCCGTTTCCTGCAACAAATCAATCAAGAAAGTAGGAGTGCCGGTAGAGAACCAGAAATTCTTGTACTCCTTTGCATCAAAGGCATTGAACAGACTGAAAGGATTGTAAATATCCTCACAATGCTTGCTGAAATGATACCCGTCATACTGCCGCTTCAGATGCGCACAGGCAGCTTCATACGTCTCGCCGTTCGCCAAAGCCATCCGCTCAATGTCCGGACGAAGCTCGTCCAGCAACTCCCGCTCGGTGATGCCGCATATCGCGCTGAAGTCATCCCGCATACTGATGTTCTTCAAATTATTCAGCTCACTGAAGATGCTCATCTGGCTGAACTTGCTGATTCCCGTGATAAAGAGGAAACGAAGGTATTGCCCCAATCCCTTGAGAGGACTGAAAAACTTACGCAGTTCATTCCGAAGCTCCTGCTGCAAGGGGATGTTGGAATTACTGTCCAAAAGAGGAGCGTCGTATTCGTCAATCAGGACAACGACCGGCAGACCGGTCTGTTCATACGCACGACGGATCATACCTTGCAGACGAGCAGCAGGAGTCTTTTCCTCCTTTTCCGCCCCATAAACCTTTTCACAACGAAGTAAAAACAGATTCAACTGTTCCTGCAAATCGAACAGGGTAGTATATTTAGTCAGACTGAAATCAATATGGAATACCGGATACACGTTCCAGTCCTTTTCCAGACGCTCCATGGCCAGCCCCTTAAACAAATCTTTTTTCCCTTGAAAGTAAGCCTCAAGAGTGGACACCAACAAGCTTTTCCCAAACCTCCGCGGACGGCTCAGAAAATACACACTGTCCGTGTTAGCCAATCGGTAAACCAGTTCGGTCTTGTCTACATATACACAATTCCGGTTACGCAACTGCTCAAAATTCTGTATACCTATGGGGTATCGTCTGTAATTTTCTTCCATATTCTCATTGTTTTCTAATTCTGCTTATGGGATAGAAACAAAGATAGCTGTTATCCGATAAAACACAAAAACTTTTCATTTGTTTTTAATAAAGCCCCAACAACTTAAACTGGTGATGATAAGGTAAAGAGCCGTTAGAAATATAAAATCATCTCTCTTTTATTGCAGATAATCAAAAAATAAATTACTTTTGTTTCACTTAAAACGAATCAATAAACAACTTAAATAACAGAACAGTATGATAGACGCAAAAACTTGCATCAACGACGCACAAGAGAAAATGGACATGGCCGTTATGTATTTGGAAGAAGCCTTAGCGCACATTCGTGCAGGAAAAGCCAGTACCCGGTTGCTGGACGGCATTCGTGTTGACTCTTATGGAAGCATGGTTCCCATCAGTAATGTAGCTGCCGTGACTACTCCCGATGCACGCAGTATCGCCATCAAGCCATGGGACAAAAGTATGTTCCGTATCATCGAAAAAGCTATCATGGACTCTGATCTGGGCATCACTCCCGAAAACAACGGTGAAATTATCCGTTTGGGTATTCCGCCATTGACAGAGGAACGCCGCAAGCAACTGGCCAAACAATGTAAAGGCGAAGGCGAAACCGCAAAAGTAAGTATACGCAACGCACGCCGTGACGCTATAGACACACTGAAAAAGGCCGTTAAAGAGGGTATGCCCGAAGACGAGCAAAAGAATGCGGAAGCCAAACTTCAGAAAGTACACGATAAATATATCGCGAAGATTGAAGAACTTCTGGCAGAGAAAGATAAAGAAATTATGACGGTTTAATGAAGAACTTAAAATAATGAAGCAATAATAATGAAGAAGGAAGAATTGTCCTGCACAGCCTTGCTTTTGTCCGTGCGGTCCAATTCCTCTTTCTTCATTTTTCATTCTTCATTTTAATTTATGAAAGGACTAGTAATAAAAAACACAGGCAGCTGGTATCTTGTCAAAACAGAAGACGGACGTACCATCGAATGCAAGATCAAAGGAAATTTCCGTTTAAAGGGTATTCGGAGTACCAATCCCATTGCTGTAGGAGATTATGTACAAATCATTATCAACAATGAAGGAACCGCCTTCATCAGTGAGATAGAAGACCGCAAGAACTATATCATCCGGCGCGCCTCCAACCTTTCCAAACAATCGCACATACTGGCTGCCAATCTGGATCAATGTATGCTGATTGTTACAATTAATTATCCCGAAACCTCAACTATATTCATTGACCGTTTTCTAGCCACCGCGGAAGCATACCGTGTACCCGTCAAACTGATATTCAATAAGACAGACAGGTATAATGAGGATGATACACGCTATATGGATGCTCTGATAAACCTGTACACATACATCGGTTACCCTTGCTTCAAAGTTTCCGCACTGAACAACATAGGTACAGATGAAGTGAAAAAAGACCTGGAAGGGAAGGTCACTTTGCTTTCCGGCAACTCAGGAGTAGGGAAATCAACATTAATCAACGCCATTTTACCTGAACAAACTTTGAAAACAGGTGAAATATCCGATTACCATAACAAGGGAATGCATACCACAACCTTTTCCGAAATGTTCCCGGTAGACGGCGGCGGATACATCATCGACACTCCGGGTATCAAAGGTTTCGGAACATTCGATATGGAAGAAGAGGAAGTAGGACATTACTTTAAAGAAATATTTGAATATTCCGCTCATTGCAAGTATGGAAACTGCACCCATAGGCACGAGCCCGGATGCGCCGTACGCGATGCAGTGGAGAAACATCTAATCAGCGAGTCACGCTATACTTCTTACCTGAATATGTTGGAAGACAAGGAAGAAGGCAAGTATCGCGCCGCTTACTAAAAACCACAACTTTATGAAAAAACACCTCTTAGCTATTGCACTGTTTGCATTATGCACCACCGGGCTGAATGCCGCTTCTCCTAAAAAAGTAGCTCCTGAAAAAAAAGGAGTAGAAACCATCAACCGTGCCACAGCCGAAGCACATATCGGCTTTTTGGCCTGTGACGAACTGGAAGGACGCGAAGCCGGATGGAAAGGTGGACGCATTGCAGGCAATTATATCATTTCCTGCCTGAAACAGATGGGAATAAAGCCACTGGACGGAGACTATATACAGCCCTTTGACGTGTATCATGCTGAACGGCAAGTGAAAGGGAAACGCTGGCAAGTACATCCCGATTCTATTGCGGAACTGAAAAAAGTGGTATATCAAAAATTGGCATTACGTAATATCTTAGGTAAAATAGAAGGAAAGAATCCAAATGAAATTGTCATTATCGGTGCACATTACGACCACATAGGCTACGATCCGATGCTGGAAGGAGATCAGATTTATAACGGTGCAGATGATAATGCATCAGGCGTTCAAGCCGTATTACAGGTAGCCCGTGCTTTTCTTGCTACCGGCGAGCAGCCGGAACGTACCGTTATCTTCGCTTTTTGGGATGGTGAGGAAAAGGGATTGCTGGGCTCCCGTTATTTCGCCATGAACTATCCGGATATTAAAAAGGTAAAAGGCTATCTGAACTATGACATGATAGGACGTAACAGCCGGGAGGACCAGCCCGATTATTTCGTTTACTTCTATACCGCAGCCCATCAGGCCTTCGGTGACTGGCTGAAAAAAGATATTGAGGATTACCGCTTGCAGTTATCCCCTGACTACCGGGCTTGGGACAATCCGGTGGGAGGCAGCGACAACGGCACGTTCGCCAAACTGGGAATACCTATTATATGGTATCACACTGATGCCCATCCCGATTATCACCTTCCGGGAGATGAAACACAGAAAATCAATTGGCTGAAGATAGTCGATATAACCAAAGCCTCTTTCCTTGCGATGTGGAAACTGGCAAACGAAAAAAAATATTAAAAAAGAACGTGGCGTTTAAACTGAACGCCACGTTTTTTTATCTAATCTTACATTAACGTATTTATTAAACCCATATAGAAAGGCACATGAACAAACGAATCAAATGGGGCATCATTATATTAATCGGAGCCGGCTTGGCCGGACTAGGCATCTATCAATTTACCCCTCACGAAAATGAAGAACTGACAGCCGCCGACGCGTTGCCTAAAGAAAACAAGCAACGCACATTGAAAGTCAATGCACAAGTCATAAAACCACACTTGCTGACAGATGAAATATTGGTGACCGGACGCCTGGTTCCTGACGAAGAAGTGAGTCTGTCTTTTGAAACCTCCGGAAAGATCACCGATATTTTTTTCACAGAAGGCACATTGGTAAAACGAGGAGAATTACTTGCCAAAGTAAACGACCGGCAGTTACAGGCTCAGTTAAAACGTCTGGAAGCACAAATACCTTTAGCCGAAGACCGTGTGTTCCGCCAAAACGCCCTGTTAAAACGAGATGCGGTCAGTAAAGAAGCATACGAACAGGTAAAAACCGAACTTGCCACCCTTAACGCTGATATCGAAAATATCAAAGCCAACATTGACATGACCGAACTCCGCGCACCATTCGACGGTATCATCGGATTGAGGCAGGTCAGTACGGGAGCATACGCCTCCCCCACCACTGTAGTAGCCAGACTGACCAAAGTGACTCCATTGAAAGTAGAGTTCGCTGTACCGGAACGTTATGCCCGGGAAATAAAAAAAGGGACTAATCTGGAATTCAAAGTAGAAGGAAAACTGGATACCTATCATGCACAGGTTTATGCAACCGAATCCAGTATAGATATGGAAACCCATTCATTGAACATCCGTGCCATCTACCCCAACCGCAACGGCGAACTGCTGGCAGGCAGATATGCAGATATTCAATTAAAACAAAAAGAAATAGAAGATGCGATAGCGATTCCATCCGAAGCGATTGTCCCCGAAATGGGTAAAAATAAAGTATTTGTTTATCGTAGCGGAGTTGCAGACCCTGTAGATGTTATCATAGGTCTTCGTACCGAAGCCGAAGTACAGATTGTACGAGGATTGTCTGTGGGTGATACCATCCTGACATCGGGTACACTGCAATTACGTAAGGGAATGCCTGTGGAACTTCAGGCCATTAACTAACAACTAAAAAAATACTTTTATGAATATTTCCGAACTTAGTATCCGTAGGCCTGTGCTTGCCACCGTGCTTACCATCATCATATTACTTTTCGGACTGATCGGTTACAATACATTGGGAGTCCGCGAATATCCTTCAGTAGATAATCCGATCATCTCTGTTACCTGTAGTTACTCGGGTGCCAATGCCGATGTAACCGAGAATCAGATAACCGAGCCTTTGGAACAAAACATCAACGGTATTCCGGGAATCCGTTCTTTGTCCAGTGTCAGCCAACAAGGGCAATGCCGTATCACAGTGGAATTTGAATTATCCGTCGATTTGGAAACTGCCGCCAATGACGTACGCGACAAAGTGTCCCGCGCACAACGTTACCTGCCACGCGACTGTGACCCTCCTACTGTATCCAAGGCTGATGCCGATGCAACGCCTATCCTGATGGTAGCTATCCAAAGTGACAGCCGCTCTCTGTTGGAACTGAGTGAAATAGCAGACTTGACCGTAAAAGAACAACTGCAAACCATTTCGGATGTAAGCAGCGTATCTATTTGGGGAGAAAAACGTTACTCCATGCGCCTATGGCTCGACCCCACCAAAATGGCAGGATATGGTATTACTCCGGTAGATGTAAAGAACGCGATAACCAATGAAAATATAGAACTCCCCTCGGGCAGCATTGAAGGTAATACCGTAGAATTGACCTTACGCACCATGGGACAAATGCACACCGCTAAAGAATTCAATAACATCATATTAAAAGAAGTAGGCGGAAGAGTGGTCCGTTTCAGCGATATCGGTTACGCCGAACTAGGTCCGGCAGATATCAAGAGTTACATGAAAATGAACGGAGTGCCGATGGTAGGTGTCGTTGTCATTCCACAACCCGGTGCCAACCATATCGAAATCGCCGATGCCGTATACCAGCGTATGGAGCAGATGAAGAAGGACTTGCCCGACGATGTGAAATACAGCTATGGCTTTGACAACACTAAGTTTATCCGCGCTTCCATTGATGAAGTAAAAAGTACGGTGTATGAAGCGTTCGTACTGGTTATCATCATCATTTTCCTGTTCTTGCGCGACTGGCGCGTGACACTGATTCCCTGCATCGTGATTCCGGTTTCATTGATCGGAGCTTTCTTTGTGATGTACATAGCAGGTTTCTCCATCAATGTGCTGACCATGCTGGCGGTGGTATTGTCCGTAGGTTTGGTAGTGGATGACGCCATCGTTATGACAGAAAATATCTATATCCGCATAGAACGAGGTATGCGTCCGTTCGAAGCAGGAATAGAAGGGGCAAAAGAAATTTTCTTCGCTGTTATCTCCACCACTATCACCTTGGTGGCAGTGTTCCTGCCCATCGTATTTATGGAAGGAACCAGCGGACGTCTGTTCCGTGAGTTCAGTTTCGTTGTGGCAGGTTCGGTCGTCATTTCTTCCTTTGCCGCATTAACGTTCACCCCTATGCTGGCAACCAAGCTATTGATAAAACGGGAAAAACAGGGATGGTTCTACCAAAAGACAGAGCCTTTCTTTGAAGGTATGAACCGCATATATGCCCGTTCACTGAACGCTTTTCTTAAAAGACGCATATGGGCAATACCTGTTACAGTGATTATGTTGATAGCCATCGGAGTACTTTGGGTCCAGATACCCGCTGAAATGGCTCCGATGGAAGACCGGTCGCAAATAAGTATCAATACCCGTGCAGCCGAAGGCGCCAGCTATGAATACATCCGTGATTATACGGAAGATATCAACAATCTGGTAGATTCTATTATACCTGATGCCGAATCTGTAACCGCACGTGTTTCCAGTGGCAGTGGAAATATACGTATCACATTGAAAGATATCAAAGATCGTGATTACACCCAGATGGAAGTTGCCGAACGTATCTCACAGGCCATCCGCAACAAGACGAAAGCACGTGCCTTTGTGCAACAACAGTCTTCTTTCGGCGGACGGAGAGGAAGTATGCCCGTACAATATGTACTACAAGCTGTCAGTATAGAAAAACTGGAGAAAGTATTACCGGCTTTTTTAAGCAAAGTATATGACAACCCTACTTTCCAGATGGCGGACGTGGACCTGAAGTTCAGCAGCCCGGAAATGAGAGTGAATATTAACCGTGATAAGGCAGGTACAATGGGAGCCACCGTGCGTGATATAGCCGAAACACTGCAATACGGTCTCAGCGGACAACGTATGGGCTATTTTTATATGAATGGAAAACAATATGAGATTTTGGGTCAGATAAACCGCCAACAACGTAATACACCGGCCAATATCAAATCTATTTACATACGAAGCGACAAAGGGGAAATGATTCAATTGGACAATCTGGTAGAATTTGTAGAATCCGTAGCTCCTCCTAAATTGTACCACTACAACCGTTTTATTTCCGCTACCGTATCTGCCGGACTGGCAGATGGAAAGACCATCGGACAAGGCTTGGAAGAAATGGATAAAATCGCCGCCCAGACTTTGGACGAAACTTTCCGTACCGCCTTGTCGGGAGACTCCAAAGACTATCGGGAAAGTTCATCCAGCCTGATGTTTGCTTTCATTCTGGCATTGATACTTATCTATCTTATTCTGGCGGCACAGTTCGAAAGTTTCAAGGACCCTTTCATCATCATGCTTACCGTTCCTCTGGCCATTGCAGGAGCACTGATTTTCATGTATGCCGGTGGCATTACCATGAACATATTCAGCCAGATCGGTATTATTATGCTGATTGGTCTGGTAGCAAAGAATGGTATCTTGATTGTGGAATTTGCCAATCAGAAACAAGAATCCGGTGAAAACAAGATGCAGGCCATACGGGATGCCGCTTTGCAACGCTTGCGCCCTATTCTCATGACAAGTGCCTCTACCGTATTAGGCTTGATCCCGCTGGCATTCGCAACAGGAGAAGGCGCCAACCAACGTATCGCCATGGGTACGGCTGTTGTGGGAGGAATGTTAGTATCTACTTTCCTGACCATGTATATCGTACCGGCTATTTATAGTTATATATCTACCAACCGAAACGTTAAAACAGAAACTGTATGAAACGAATCATTATAACTTTATGTATCTGTACTGCATGGGTGGCTTCCACCTATGCGCAATATCCTTATACGCTGAAAAAATGTCTGGAGGAAGGACTTGCAAACAATTATTCCATACGTATCACCCGTAATGAAGAACAGATCAGCCATAACAATGCCACATTAGCAAATGCCGGTTATCTGCCGACTGTTGATTTGTCTGCCGGATATACAGGAACGTTGGACAATACGGATACCAAGAGTAGAAGTACAGGCACTACAGCCAGTGAACGAAACATCTACGACCAAACCTTAAAGGCCGGACTGGATGTAAACTGGACTCTGTTCGACGGATTCAATATCAGCACCACCTACAAAAAACTGAAGGAACTGGAACGCCAGGGAGAAACCAACACGCGTATTACCCTTGAAGACTTCATAGCGGGACTCACTGCCGAATACTATAATTATGTACAACAGGAAATACGTCTGAAGAACTTCCTTTACGCTGTGTCTTTATCCAAAGAACGCCTGCGCATTGTAGAAGAACGATACCATATCGGTAATTTTTCCCGGCTGGATTATCAACAAGCCAAAGTGGACTTCAATGCAGACAGTGCACAATATATGAAACAACAGGAACTGGTGGTTACCTCACGTATCAACCTGAACGAGTTAATGGCCGTACAGGAAGTCAACCGACCGCTACGTGTCAATGACTCCATTATAACAGTGAATGATGCGCTGAATTACGATGAATTATGGGAATCCACCCTCAAGACGAATGCCAACCTGCTGAAAGCTGATCAAAATACAACAATTGCCCAATTGGATTACCGTCAGGTTCTATCCCGTAATTATCCCTATGTAAAATTGAACGCCGGTTATGGCTATACATTCAACAAATATGAAACAAACGCCACCAGCCGGAGAAGCAATTGGGGACTAAACGGAGGAATTACCGTAGGCATTAACCTATGGGATGGTAACCGTCGCCGTGAAAAGCGCAATGCCAGCCTGCAAATACGTAACTCGCAACTGGAAAGAGAACAGCTGGAATTGGGCTTGAAAGCGGATTTAAGCAATCTGTGGCAGGCCTATCGCAATAATTTACGTTTATTAAATTTGGAACGCCAGAATCTGGTTGCCGCCCGTGAAAACCATGAAATAGCCAAAGAACGTTATCTGCTGGGAGATCTCTCCGGCATCGAGATGCGTGAAGCCCAAAAGAGCCTGCTTGATGCGGAAGAACGTATTTTGTCTGCTGAATATAACACCAAAGTCTGTGAAATTTCCCTGCTCCAACTAAGTGGAAGAATAACGAAATATCTCGAATAATCGTTATAGCCTTTACTTATAGCTTGTAATTCAGGGCAGTTATCCGTACCTTTGCACACAATTATCACTAAATATGTTGTAAAAAGATATGGGATTATTTATCAAGAAGCCTTTTGCTGCATTACAAGCCGAAGCCAATGAATCTGGAAACAAGACCCTGAAAAGAGTCTTGGGACCATGGAGCTTGATCGCATTAGGAGTAGGTGTTATCATCGGTGCCGGATTATTCTCCATCACCGGAACAGTAGCCGCAGGATACACAGGGCCTGCCATTACTTTATCTTTCGCCATAGCGGCAATAGGTTGTTGCTTTGCCGGTTTATGTTATGCCGAGTTTGCTTCCATGATACCTGTAGCAGGTAGTGCTTATACATACTCATATGCTACAATGGGCGAACTTATAGCATGGATTATCGGCTGGGATCTAGTATTGGAATATACTGTTGCCGCTACTACCGTCAGTATCAGCTGGAGCAGATATCTCGTTGTTTTTCTGGAAGGAGTGGGGATAAATATCCCCCATGCACTTGCTGCTTGTCCCTGGGACGGAGGTATTGTGAATATACCAGCCGCACTGATTGTAGTGCTGATGAGTATTTTTCTGATTCGTGGAACAGAAGGAAGTTCTATCTTTAACGGCTTCATTGTGTTCCTGAAAGTGGCAGTGATTCTTATTTTCGTTGTATTAGGATGGAAATACATTAATGCAGAGAATTATGTTCCTTATATCCCTGCCAATACTGGTACTTTAGGCGAGTTCGGATTCTCGGGTGTATTGCGTGGAGCAGCGATTGTATTTTTCGCCTTTCTTGGTTTTGATGCCGTAAGTACAGCCGCTCAGGAAACAAAAAATCCGAAACGGGATATGCCCGTCGGCATTCTAGGTTCCCTGCTGATTTGCACCATTCTTTATATGGTGTTTGCTTACGTAATGACGGGAGTTGCCCATTATTCTGACTTTGCAGGACAACAAGGTATCGCACCTGTTGCCGTAGCGATTGACCACATGGGACATGCAGATGCCACAGGAGTAATTCATCCGGATTATCCGTGGTTGAACCGGGCCATCGTACTGGCTATCCTGTTTGGTTACTGCTCGGTTATTATGGTAACTTTGCTAGGACAAAGCCGTGTATTTCTAAGTATGAGCCGCGACGGACTGTTGCCTCCTTTCTTTTCAAAGATTCACGAGAAATACCGGACACCGGCACACAGTAATTTGTTATTCATGGTCATTGTAGGAGGGCTGGCAGCATTTGTTCCGGCACGTGTAGCCGGAGAAATGACCAGTATAGGTACCTTATTCGCCTTCACATTGGTTTGCGCGGCAGTATTGATCGTGCGTAAAAGTATGCCTGACGTACATCGTGCCTTTAAAACTCCTTTTGTTCCCACGGTACCGATTCTGGGCATCCTTACCTGCCTTTGTATGATGTTGTTTCTTCCGGCTGACACTTGGATCCGATTGGTATTATGGATGCTGATAGGTCTGGATGTTTATGCCTGCTATGGAGTAAAACACAGCAAACTGGAACATAACGTAAAACGACGCAAAGGACTCACCATATTGAATATGACAGGAATCGCCCTGTCTGTACTTTCAGTTATTACAGGATTGTGGCATCAACAGACAGTAGGCTGGGAAGAAGACAAGACATTGCTCGCTATTTCGTTCGTCTTTGCGTTCACACATTGCGCATTCTATATGGTACGTATCTGGAAACAGACATCCGAGAAGAAGAAGTAAGCGTTTTCCACACGCTATCTGTTTCCATAACTTTCATTCACCGTAAGGGGTAAATTCAATCCACCCCCTACCGTGAATAAAGTTATCATAGTTTCATACCCATCAGTTCTGAACCCATAATCAAGCCTTATAACCTATGAAAGTCTTAAGTTATCCATAGTAGAAAGAACATTTAAAAAACTTCTTCAAAAATGTTTTTAGCTACTACCACAGTATTTCCTTCAGGAATTGAGGAATAGAATCCTGTTTCTTTAGTCCATGCTTCTTCCAAGGTATAAAAATCAAGTTCCTCCGGTTGCTTTCCATCCAGGACACAAGCTAAATAATCAAAATAAGCCTTCCATCTCATAAAATAGAAATCTTTCAAAATGCCATTCCATTCTTTATGAGCATAATCACGAAGTCCGCCTTGATCTGCCGCTACACGATTTCCCCATGTAGTAATCTGAACACGTGCATTCCATTCGTATAATGCTTTTTCTTCCTGGGTCTGTCCTGCTGAACGTGCCGCTTCAATCCAAGTTCCAACCTTGAATTCTTTCCGGGTACCCAGCAACTGGTCTTGCAATAGAATAAGATGCAGAAAATGCTGTGAAGCCAACTCAAATACTTGCTTGTCTCCTGCCCGAAACGCAGCCGTTACCACTTTTTGCATCAAACGCCCCTTTTCTGCCAATGCCTGCCGGAGCACATCCACCAAATCGAACTCAAAATTATTATTACCCTGATATTTATCAGCCACAGAAACCATCAGTCGGGCAGCCTCTATCACATCCTGCGGATTATAGTATTCTTTCATCTCCGACCAACTGGATACCTGATATACATCCAACCCCGGACGAGCGCAGAATACCGACTCATGCGTTCCCTGTTGTATTTTCTCCTTGGGACTATTATAAATACCGTTACCTAATAAATCCCAAACTTGTTGCAAAGCCTCATCCTCTACCCCATAACGAGCATATACGTATCCTTTCAACCACTCATCACGAGTAAACCGATGTTCACGCCATGGCAATTCCATCACCAGCTCATACATAACCGGATTGTTCTCAATACCTTCCGGAGTCATCCCTACTCCACGCAATGTCCTTCCGGCATGAACATCTGCTTTCGCGTCATAAAAGCCATCAATCAGCGCATCCATTTTACCATGAAGCCCAATGTTACCACCAAAATTCAACAACATGCAGTACACCCACTCATGCTGCCCGTATCCTCCTTTGCGACACCACTCTGACGCCGGGTCCCCCCATTGCGGACGGCATTCGCTATGCAAGTCCAAGACTAACAGGTCTCCTGCTTCCAGATGCTCTATCATCGGAGTACGAGGATTGTCCTGCCATGCCTGAGCCACCCACACAGCATCCGGATTTGTTTTTTTCATGGCTTTCATGATGGCTTTACCGGCTACATCCAAATTTACTCCTTGAGTACTTCCCCCTTCATGAAACGGATCAATAGCGTAAAAACCAGTTTTTCCATACAGTTTTGTCAGTTCTCTATAATACAAAGCAGAGATTTCTTCAAAGCGTTCATCCTCCGGCTGTAAAAAGGCAGGACGATGATAGCTGCACCAAAATCCGGGATCAGCAACATTCAATCCTAATTTCTCCTTTGCATTATGAGGAACCATGCCACAATATCCCGGCAACACAGGTTCGATGCCATATTCACGCATTCTTTTTACAATCTTCTTCTGAAGTTTTTCCTGACGGGTATACCAACTTTCAGGATTAGGTCCTCCCCACCCTTCCAGATTATTCATCAACCACCAAGCTGTAAAACCCGGTCCGGCTACAAATTCATTAATTTCATCCTTAGTATATCCCAGTTTTAGAAGTACATTTCTCCAAACCGACTCAGTCCCTGTCAATGCCAGGGAAAGATTGATGCCGTGAAGCGCCATCCAATCTATCTCCTTTTCCCAACGCTCCCAGTCCCAAAAAGCCATGGAATAAGAGAAAGTACAATAATTCAGATCATAACGATAGGGCAGATCCGTTTCATGCCGTTCCTTTTTAGTCACAGGGGGCAAAACAGCAGGCAGTTTTGCAGTCATTCCATTCCAAGAAAGATGTATGCCTGCATAATATTTCAAATACCAATTCAATCCGGTAGCAATATTTACATAGTCATTACCCCGGATAATTACTTTATCACCTTTCTGATCGAGTTCAAAAAAATCAGTTTCCGATTTCTGACGTTCAATAATAAATTTGGAGGAAGCTCCTTTGTCGATGCGCTCTAATAATCCTGTAACAGGAGAAGAAAATAAGTTGCTTGTCATCCATAACAGCACAAACAACAATCGTAGTTTTTTCATCATATTATTAAGGTAACGGATAACACCAATTAAATAAAAAACAGAACAGCCCCCTCGCCTTTAAAGGGAGGAAGGCTGTATTAGTATTATTACGGAATAATTTAATTATTTACAATTTCCAAGGCAACGCGGCTTCAACTGCTTGAAGAAGTCATTACCTTTATCGTCCACCAAAATGAATGCCGGGAAATCTTCCACTTCAATTTTCCAGATAGCTTCCATACCCAATTCCGGATATTCCACACACTCAATGCTCTTGATATTATTCTGAGCAAGGATAGCAGCCGGACCACCAATAGAGCCCAGATAGAAACCGCCATACTTCTTACAAGCATCCGTTACCTGCTGGCTACGATTACCTTTTGCCAACATTATCATGCTACCGCCATGTGACTGGAACAAATCCACATACGGGTCCATACGTCCTGCTGTAGTGGGACCCATAGAACCACAAGCCATACCTTCCGGAGTCTTTGCCGGACCGGCATAATAGATAGGATGATCTTTGATATACTGCGGCAAATCTTCGCCACGATCCAAACGCTCTTTCAATTTAGCATGAGCGATATCGCGACCTACAATAATGGTTCCGTTCAATGACAGACGGGTAGCTACCGGATACTTGGTCAATTCTTTCAGGATATCCGCCATCGGTTGGTTCAAATCAATCTTAACCACATCGCCTTCACCGGCTTCACGGAGTTCTGCCGGAATCAGCTCACCCGGTTTATCATCCATCTTTTCAATCCAGATACCATCTTTATTGATCTTACATTTTATATTACGGTCAGCAGAACAGGAAACGCCCAGACCGATAGGACAAGAAGCACCGTGACGAGGCAAGCGGATGATGCGGACATCGTGAGCCATATACTTACCACCAAACTGTGCACCCAAGCCAATCTTATAAGCTTCTTCCAATACTTGTTTTTCCAGTTCCACATCGCGGAAAGCACGCCCGTATTCATTACCGGTAGTAGGCAACTCGTCATAATAGTGAGTAGAAGCTAGCTTAACAGTCAGCAAGTTCTTCTCTGCCGATGTACCACCGATTACAAATGCAATATGATAAGGAGGACAAGCAGCCGTACCCAAAGTCTTCATTTTTTCAACAAGGAAAGGAACCAATGTAGCCGGATTCAATACAGCTTTCGTTTCCTGATATAAATAGGTCTTGTTCGCCGAACCACCACCTTTAGTCACACAAAGGAACTTGTATTCCATACCTTCAGTAGCTTCCAAATCAATTTGTGCAGGCAGGTTACATTTGGTGTTCACCTCATCGTACATAGTCAAAGGAGCATTCTGAGAATAACGAAGATTTTCTTCCGTATAAGTCTTATAAACTCCCAAGGAAAGGGCTTCTTCATCACAATAGCCGGTCCATACCTGCTGACCTTTCTCACCATGGATAATAGCAGTACCCGTATCTTGACAAAGAGGTAATTTGCCTTTAGCTGAAACTTCCGCATTACGCAAGAAAGTCAATGCTACATACTTATCGTTATCACTGGCTTCGGGATCACTCAGAATCTTAGCAACCTGTTCATTGTGTGAACGGCGAAGCAAGAAAGAAACATCACGGAAAGCAGCGTTAGCCATAGCAGTCAGACCTTCTTTTTCAATCTTCAAGATAGGTTTTCCTTCAAACTCACTTACTGACACATAATCTTTAGTCAGCAAATAATACTCGGTTTTATCAGGTCCCAACGGGAACATGTGCTGATAGTGGAACGGAGGTGTTGCCATATTGATACTTATTTTAGTTAAAAGTTATTAGTGTGACAAAGGTAGTAACTATTATCGAAATTTTTCCTTAATTAGCGTGAAAACTTTCAAGGAATGTCCTTACCTTTGCCAACTCATTAAAATAACATCACATTATACATGAAAAGATTAGGCAAATTCTTATTTATTACTTCATTACTGTTATGCTTTCTCATCCCTCGAGGATGGACACAAACCCAAGCAAAAAACCAACCGGACAGTATCGAACTCAAACTGAAGGAAATCTACACGAAACGGGAAGTCATGATTCCCATGCGTGACGGAATCAAGCTTTACACCGCTGTCTACGAACCGAAAGACAACAGCAGGCAGCATCCTATCCTGATGCACCGCAGCCCTTACTCTTGTTCCCCATACGGAGAAGGATTTGACCGTCATTTCAGAACTAATCTGAAAAACTATATAGAGCACCGATATATTATCGTCTTCCAAGATGTACGTGGACGACATAAGAGTGAAGGAATATTTATCCAAGTACGCCCTCTCAACAAAAACAAAAAGGGTAAGAAAGATAAAAAGAATATAGACGAAGCTACGGACACATACGATACCATAGAATGGTTGATTCACAACACATATAATAACGGAAATGTAGGAACATGGGGAATCAGTTATGATGGTTTCTATGCCACTATGACAGCCTCCTCCAATCATCCGGCTTTGAAAGCTGTTTCTCCGCAAGCTCCCGTTACTGACTGGTTCCGTGGAGATGACCGTCATCACAACGGAGCCTTCACCCTGCTGCAAACCACTAATTTCCTTCCCAGACTGGAAGGACGCCACATGGGAAAAGGAGTGATGAACCAAATTGTAAAGAATGATGTTTACACAGATTTTCTGGCACTCGGTACCTTTAAGAATGTAGACGACCTGGTACGTGATACCACACAGACATTGTGGAATGATATCAAAAACCATCCTGATTTCGATGATTTCTGGAAAGAGCGCGATGCACGCACCTCCTGTTATAACTTGAAGCCAGCCATATTGGTGGTAGGTGGACTGTATGACTCCGAAGACTGTTACGGAGCCTGGAATCTTTATAAAGCCATCAAAGAGCAATCACCGGACACAGATTTATATCTGACATTCGGTCCTTGGTGGCATGGAGCATGGACAGTACGCGGGTTCCAAGGTTTCGGTAATCTGTATTTCGGTAAAAGCACTTCGGCTTATTACATGGACAAAATAGAATATCCTTTTTTCCGATATTTCCTGGAAGGAAAGGGAGAAAAGCCCAAGCATAAAGTAAATATATTCCATACAGGTGAAAACGAATGGAAAACATACAACGAATGGCCTGTACAAAAGACTGCCGGTACACCTTATTATATACATAAAAACGGATCAGTATCCACACAAGCACCGGCAGAACAAGAGTCTTATTCAGAATATATTTCAGATATGTCACATCCGGTACCCTATACGGCAAACCCTACCACTTACCGGACAAAAGAATTCATGGTAGATGACCAACGCTTTGCTACTTCACGTCCCGATGTCATTACTTTCATGACGGAGCCGCTATGTGATACATTAACATTGGCCGGTCCTATAGAAGTGGAATTAATGACTGCCATCAGTAGTACTGACGCTGATTTTATGGTGAAAGTAATTGATGTATATCCTGAAAAATTTGAATATTCCAAAACTGCACGCAGTTATTTAAAGAGTGACTACCCAATGAGTGGGTACCAGCTGATGATTCGTGGCGAATTATTCAGAGGACGCTTCCGTAAGGGATTCGACAATCCCCTGCCTTTCAAACCGGAAGAAATAACTCCGGTTAATTACACACTGTATGATGTGGCACACACATTCCTGCCGGGACACAGACTGATGATTCAAATTCAAAGTTCCTGGTTCCCCATTATTGACCGCAATCCACAAAGGTTTATTGATACCTATCATTGTACGGTAGAAGATTTTGTGATGAAACAAAAGATCAAAATTTATCATCAGCAAGGAGCTGCAAGCAGAGTTATACTACCTGTGGTAAAAAAATAAAAAGGAAGTATCCCAACAAGCTCAAATGTCATCCAATAGCAAGAGCCGTATGACTACTCCAGCATTCATACGGCTCTTTTTATATGTAACTACCATCTGTAACTTTTCCGAAGGTTCATCTTAGTCTGGATACTCTCATCAAAAATATCATATAGAAGCAATCCGTTCTATCAACTCGTTACCCAACGCTGTTTTCGCTTCAATATGCTGCAATACCGCTGTCACAAACGGATTACTTTCAAATACCCCACGCACCTGTTCAAAATCCTGCTCCATTTCTTCACGTGATCCATCTGCACCGAACCCCGTCATAGCAGACAAAGAAAATTCCTTTTTCGCATCGGCATAGACCATTTTATCCAATCCGACAACAGCCTCCTGCCACTTCTTCACGATAGCAATAACATCCTTTGCCGTTATTTCATCGGAACGCAGATTATAAAACTCAAGCATCTTCCCATACGCCCATGTCCACTCGTATGTATAATAATTACGATGCATCTCAACAAAACGGTCATGAATCTGATCCACATTAGTCAGGATTCCAGATTCTATATCTGCCATCAACTTCTCTATTTCACTTTTAGGAGCGATCAATCCGGAAATATCCACCCATTCTCCTGTCCCTATCTCTGTATCAGGAATCAACCGGGCACGGATTTCCTCATCACTGCTAAAACGAACCTCCTCCAAACGCTTGATTAATGAATTACCCAAAAATTTATGAATAGCCGTTTCATAAAAACGAATGCCATTATTTAAAGAAGAATTCTTAATTTTCGCACTTTGGTAAGAGTAAGTTTCTGAAGTTTCTCCGGATACTTTACGTAATTCTTTCAGAATACTACGCCCTTTCATCATTTTCTGAATAGTATAGGGACTCAACAGGTTATAATTAATCTGATCCAAACGGTTCGGATCTTTACGTTTGTCACGTTTAGGCCACTTTTGAGCATCCCGAATCGTACCTACACTCCGCAAATTCACCCCTGGCACCAGATAAGTGGTATTTTGCTGCTCTATCAGATAAGAAAAAGGCAGATTAGAAGTATCGGCATGATTCACATGACGCCCCATAACCAAAGAAAATGCACCTACACGTGCGGGCCATAAAATATAAGAATCGGAAGTAGTCTTCGCCCCACGCTCCATAGCTCCCTGATGAATCGGACCTAACTTATACATATGGTTGCTTTGATTAGAGCCGGAACCCGCATTCATAAAAGAGAACATTCCGGCAATCAGCAAAGTAGACTTATGATGAGTCACCGTAAAGGGTCCGGCAAAAATGGCACATGCCTCACCGTTCTCTTCTTGACAATTACTGAAAAACAAAGAATCAGATGCAGAATAGTTATGTCCCAAATGACATGCCTGGCTGATAAAGCAACGGGTCAACATAGTTCCATCTTCCACATTGGAGCCGCTTGATATAATAAAATCATCGCATACCACTCCATAGCCGATATGAATAGGCGCTTGCTCATTACTGTTCAAGCTACCGTTTTTCAATCGTCCCGCCCCTTCTATCTTACAATAATCACCTATTCGTACATTCTTTATATATCCCGCATCAACAATGGTAACATGGTGGCCAATAGTACCTGTATCCGAAGCATTCTCTTCAGCATACCGGTCAATAATGGCTTTCATCCGGCAAATCAATTCAGGACGATGACGGTACAATGCCAGAATATAGGCCTGATGCGCTGACAGACGATCATGAATAGGCACTTCACGTCCACCCGTTTCATTCAATACAGCTACTTCAACGCCATTCCCAAACTTGCTCCGGCCATCTACCAGAATGATATCTACATTCTCTATAAATACATAATCCCCAATGATATAGTTGGCTATATAGTTCTTTATATTCTCAATACAACAATTATCGCCCACCGTTACATTATGCAAAGTCGCATGATACAATCCGGAATGTTTACGCATGCCACCTGCCAACGTAAACTCATCTTCAAAGACCCCCAATCTGACCTTTCCGGAAAAACGGGTATGATAAATATAGTCCGTCTTAAAGTTCTCTACTACTTCAATTTCATCCCAATCAACCGCAGTGCATGATCTCTCTTTTAATTGTTGTATTTCTTCTTGTGTAAGTGAACGATAAGTTTTCATCTTCTATATGTATTTATTCTTCATCATAGGTTTGATAAAGAAAATCGTTATAAGGATACTTCTGTACGTGTAGCTCGCGCACCTTATTATATATAATAGTCTTCAATTCATCCATATTTATTTTCTCTCTGGCAGAAATGAAGATACAATTATCATTCAATTTTGCCATCCATGTCTTCATCAGTTCTTCCAATGTAATATTCTCCCTGGTTTTAGGAGTCAAATCATCCTCTGCTTTCTCTATATAGGTATAAGCATCTATCTTGTTAAAAACAATCATGGTAGGCTTTCCACCTGCCCCCAAATCAGCAATCGTTTTATCAACCACAGAAATTTGTTCCTCAAAATCCGGATGAGAAATATCCACCACATGAATCAGTAGATCAGCTTCACGCACTTCGTCCAAGGTTGATTTAAAGGAATCAACCAAATCCGTTGGTAATTTACGGATAAATCCTACGGTATCTGTAAGCAGAAATGGCAGATTCTCAATAATCACTTTGCGTACTGTGGTGTCCAATGTTGCAAAAAGTTTATTTTCAGCAAAGACCTCGCTTTTTGAAAGCAAATTCATTAAAGTAGATTTTCCCACATTGGTATACCCTACCAAAGCTACACGTATCATACGCCCACGGTTTTTACGTTGAGTGGACTTCTGTTTATCAATTTCAGCCAACCGTTCTTTCAACAATGACATACGATTCAAAATGATACGACGGTCCATTTCCAACTGAGTTTCACCCGGCCCACGTAATCCCACAGAGCCTTTACCTCCACCGGCACCGGATCCACCTCCCTGACGCTCCAAGTGAGTCCACAAACGTTGCAGACGAGGCAGCATATACTTATATTGGGCCAGCTCCACTTGTGTTTTAGCATTTGCAGTTTGAGCCCGCATGGCAAAAATATCCAGAATCAGCGAAGTACGGTCCAAAATCTTCACTTTCAGTTCAGCTTCTATATTACGTATCTGCTTGGCAGAAAGTTCATCATCAAAAATCACCATTCCGACTTCACGCTCATTTTCCTCTTCCTGATGAATATATTCCTTGATTTCTTCCAGCTTTCCTTTACCGACATAGGTCACGGAATTGGCAGCAGGCAGTTTCTGAGTAAACCTTTTCACCACTGTTGCTCCGGCCGTTTCGGCCAAGAACTCCAACTCATCCAAATACTCCTTGGTCTTACGCTCATCTTGTGTCTGAGTAATCAAACCAACTAAGATGGCAGTTTCAACCTGTGCTTCAGAAATTACAAATTCTTTCATTTATCTATCAATCTAAATAAGTTCGCGACAAATATAACAAAAAAAGAGGATGAACGTTGAACGTCATCCTCTTTTTTATTACAGTTATTCCCTATAGTTGTGGTTGTGGAGCAGCCGGATTGTTATCAGTGTCACTGATTCCGGAATTGGTTTCCATTTCACATTGCGGAATCCGATAGATCAGGATCTGCGCTTCTGCTGCTGAATTATATTGTACAGACGGGTCATAATTCGTATTCTTACGAACCACCGGCTTTTTCAAGCGTAGGATATCGAACAGTGAGAAACCTTCTCCCCAAAGTTCCATACGACGCTGCAACCAAACCTCATCCTGAAAATCCTGTGCCGAATTAGCTTTACTTGTAAAGGAAGGATCCCGATATGTCCGTACAAAATTTTCCAATGTACTCTTTCCGCCACTCAGATTACCACCCATGGCTTCTGCCTCAGCCTTTATCAGATACATTTCTTCAACACGCATCAAAGGCCAGTCTGACGCATTGGTTGTGTTACCAAATATACTTTGATAAGCTCCGAACTTTGTATTTACATACGGAGTCAAACCAAAATATTCAACGATGGAAGTACCCTCAATCTGCTCATTATCAATCAATGAAGATTTATTATCCGGAGACAAGAACCATTGTTTACGGATATCTGTTTCGGGTATTAAATCATATAATGCAGAATTCACCTTTCTATATCCATCAGGCACTCCTGAAGTATAACCGTTCCCGGTAAAAGAGCACAAGTGCGAAGGCCAGTTGATAATACCTGTCTGGACAACATCATTATCAGGCGTAATCATCACTCCCCATAACCATGAACTTGCCGATGCTGAATTAAAGGTAGGAGTAGATACCTGGGCTAAAGTCTGAGGTGTACCGCCAGCAATGGCACGTTCTGCATCTTTAGCTGCATCCGCCCATTTTTGCATTAACAGATTAGCACGAGCACGCAATCCGTAAACTACTGCCTCATCAATCTGATCTTTGTTTGAGCCATTATCATACCCGGTCAATAAATCAGCAGCCGTATTCAGGTCACTCATAATCTGGTCATACACCTGCTGTACAGTTGCACGCGGATTATTCTGCATATCTTCATCAGTCATTGTTTCTGTAACAATAGGTACTGCCAGGCTATTTTCATGACCTGCATAAGTAAACTGATAAATTTGAACCAAGTTCAGATAGTCATAAGCACGAGCAGCTAAAGCTTGGCCACGATAAACCTTCAAAGAAGAATCTTCCGTATCTGCCGCTATCAATTTCAATACATTGTTTGCAGCTTTCAAGTGATTATAGAACGTTTTCCAAATCAATTCATCGCTTGAACTATCGTATACTCTGTCACTATAATTCTGAGATGTATTAAACCAGTTATATCCATTAACCAATGCAACCAAATCCTGCCCTCCTGATTCCAATATCATAGATACCGCAGGAATACCATAGTCATTATGATAAGTAGTGGCATCATCTGAAATCGTACCAAAAGTATTTAATTTGGCTGCCATAGCGTTCACTTCAGCAGTTATCAAATTAGGTCTGCCATTGATTATATCTTCTTTCTGTTCTTCAGATATGTAATCTCCTTCAGGAAATTTATCCAAATCGCAAGATGCCATTAATAAAGCGACACTTGCAAATGCTATATATTTATTTGACAATTTCATATTCTTAAAAATGGGTTGCTAAATTAGAAATTTAAAGATATACCTCCGGAAATTGTGCGGATAGGTGAATATACATTGTCAGCAGCCACATAACCTTGACGTGGGTCCAACCCTTTGCGAGCTGTCAGCAAAGCCACATTATCTGCAACAAAGAATACACGGACACCGTCAATCTGCATTTTACGTGTCAGACTCTTCGGCAAAGTATAACCCAATGTAATATTCTGCAAGCTTAAATAATCCGAACTAGTCAAGAAACGATCTGTTAATCTGTTCGTATATTGGTCATTAATATTCATACGAGGAACATCCGTATTTTTATTTTCAGGAGTCCATGCTTTTAACATATCTTTATGCAAAGCACTACCCGTGGCTGCCACATCCATTAATCCTTGATAAGTATAGTCCAGAATACGTCCACCAAGCTGATATGCAAACGAAACAGAGAGATCAAAGCCATAGGCTGTGACACTTGTTCCAAAACCACCATAAACTTTAGGTAAAATGTCACCTGATGCGAATCTGTTTTCAGAAGCGACAGAATAAGATTTCGTAACTGTATTACCATTCTCATCCGGAGTCACCAGCGCCCACAGACTCTCTCCTGTTTCAGAATCCACACCTACATATTTAGGTAAATAAAGCTGGTACATAGACTCATCTTCACGATAAATCCGAGCACCGTCAATCAATTGTCCATTCAGTTCTGGAGATAATTCCAAGACTTTATTCTTAAAATGTGTAAGATTAAAGTTTACATTCCAGGAAAAATTCTTGTTTTCAATTATATTGGAATACAAGTCCAATTCAACCCCACGGTTTACCATTGAACCCACATTCTCAGGAAAACGGGAATAACCCATTGAAGCTGCTACCGGTTTGAAATAAAGCATATCGGTTGTTTTACGTGAGAAGTACTCAACAGAACCACCTAACTTACCACCCCAAAAAGCGAAATCAAATCCAGTATTAAAGCTGTGTGAAGTTTCCCAAGTAATTTCCTTATTACCTTTATAATATAGAGAAGTTGAAAAATCGCCATTACTGTTTGCCAATGTATACTGGTCTTGATACGGATAGTAGTTACGGTACAAACCACCTTGGAACATCAAGTTATCATTACCTTGCAAACCATAGCTGATTTTAAATTTCAACATATCAATCCAAGACTGGTTTTCCAAGAATTTCTCTTTGCTTAATAACCATCCAGCTCCTACAGACCAGAAGTTACCCCAACGATTATCCGGGTGAAAACAAGAAGAAGCATCACGACGGAAAGAAGCTGAAACAAAATACCGTCCATCATAGTCATATTGTGCACGGAACAGCCATCCTTCTGTTGCATAATTACGAGAATATGAATTATTGCTCTGGTTCATAATACCATTGCCTAATTCAGGAACATTCGGATCATACAATTTCTCACGTTGTCCGTACAAATATTGATATTTATAGTCATAACTTTCATGTCCGGCCAAAATATCCACATTATGAACATCATTAAATGTTTTGTTGTATGTCAATAAATACTGCTGATTTACACTAAATGTACGCTCACTAGATACACTGATCAAACCTCCGACTCCGCTAGTTTCAGAATACTGTCCGTAGAAGGGGTTAACCATCTCTGTAGCACGCACATTATTTACATCAACACCTATATTCACTTTTGCCTTGATTCCATTCCAAATATCAATATCAGCAGACCATTTTCCACTAACCACATCACCCGAATATTTCATTTTATCCAGCATATAACTTGCCAACGGATTTGCATTAGGAATCGTATTACGGCTACCATTTGAATCTTGTCCTGGCTTTCCATAATCATAACGAAGGAAACCTCGATTATCTACCATAATATTACCCTGTGCATCACGAACATACATAGGATAAATGGCTCCCATAATATTTGATGCATAAAAGATGTTTGCATTTGATGTACCACCCTCAGTATCCTGTTCACGGCTATCATAATGAGTAAATGATACATTTCCTTCCATCTTCAACCAAGGCTTCACTTGATAGTCAGCTTTCAAACGTGCAGAATAACGTTGGAAACCAGAGTTAGGAACAATTCCCTTATCATCCAAATAGCCGGCCGACATATAATAATTCATTTTTTCAGTCGCACCGCTGATACTTAAATTATACTCTTGACGCAGGTTATTTTCAAAAATTTCATCCGACCAATTATCCGGAGTATAATAATATGTACCATCAGAATAACCTAATGTCGCATTAGGATTCAATTTGCCATCCATACCGATCAGTTGCTGTCCTTGAGGAATGGAATACACCTGATATCCCAAATATGTAGAAGAAAGCATCGCTTGATTAGCGTACGCATTAGCTTTAGCCAAATCTCCGGCTGCCGCATATCCTTTCAAATCGGCATTATAAATAGAAGAATAGTTTAATTCATAGAATGTAGCCGGATCCGTAATTGTTTCATAATTAGGTACTCCACGTTTATTTACACCCCATTTAGCGTCAAAAGTGACACGGGCTTCCCCACTCTTACCACGCTTGGTAGTAATCAAGATTACACCATTGGCACCACGTGCACCATACAGAGCGTTAGAAGCAGCATCTTTCAACACTGTCATTGATTCTATATCAGAAGTACTGATAGCAGAAATTTCACCATCATACGGAACTCCATCTACCACATACAAAGGCTTGTTACTAGCCGATATAGATCCAATACCACGAATACGCACTTCAGCATCTTTGCCCGGCTGACCATTATTACTCGTAGTTTGTACTCCGGCTACTTGACCCGCCAAAGCATTTGTCACATTTGAAGTTTGTCTCGTCGCTATTTTTTCATTTTTTATAGTAGCAGCCGAACCTGTAAATGCAGATTTTTTCGCTGTACCATAAGCCACCACCATTACCTCTTCAAGCTGTTCTGTATCAGACTTTAATACAATATTCAAGTTTGCTTTAACTGGCACTTCTTGTGTAGCCATTCCGATAAAGGAAACTACCAAAGTCTTTGCGGAACT
>NZ_JBDFXP010000051.1:0-30348 GCF_040911965.1 Phocaeicola sp. RTP21359st1_B8_RTP21360_211022 | reverse complement strand
GGGGAAGGAAACTATTATCATGTGGAGAAAGGAAAGGGGAAGCGGTATATAGCTTGTAATGCTCCTAAGGCGGGCGAGGCGGATTTTGCCTCCGTGGTGGAAGGTCTGAGGAAGGAAGCCGGGCGGCGTGCGGAGAGCGTACAGCGGGAACGGCAACAGAATGAGGAAGAGAAAAGGCGGAAGAGGCTGGAGGAAATAAAAGATGTCCTTCCTTTCCGGATGGGGATGAAGTGGGGGCTGAAATGGGGAGATCGTATCGTTGTGCCTCCCTGCTACCGGAATATCTGTGTTCCCGTAGGCGGTTATTGTGCTTTTGAAGGGAATGCCTGCCAGTGGGGAGTAATGGCGCTGGATGGAAAAGTGGTGGTGGAGGCCAGATATCAGAAGGTGGAGATAGAAAAGGATGGAACGGTGCATCTGACCATCATTCCGGGTAAGGTAAAGACCATCAACCTTTGAAGGGCCTTGAAGAGAACAGAAAATGAAACGGAACAATGATCCGGAAGTAAGATAATATATTGAAAAAAAGAGAAGCTGTCTCAAACTTGAATTACAAGATGAGACAGCTTCTTTTTTATTGTTTCATTTCACGCAACGCTTTACATAATTGATCCGGGCAGGAGGTGGAGCGGTTTCCGCATTTTACACCTTCCAGTTTCTGTAAGACCTCTTCCACTTTCATTCCTTTCACCAATCGGCTGATACCTTGTAAGTTTCCATTGCATCCGCCCCAAAAGAAAACTTGTTGAATAACGTCATCTTCTACTTCCACTTCGATGTGGCTGCTGCAAGTGCCTTGCGTCTTATAGGTTATTTTCATTTTATTCTTCCTCTTCAGATGCAGGTTTCATGTTTGTATAAACGGTCTGAACATCATCAAATTCTTCCAGACGCTCTACCATCTTGTCTAGAGTTTCACGTTGTTCAGGAGTCACATCTTTTAAGTCATTGGGAATATATGTGAAATCACCACCCACTTCTTCGAAACCACATTCTTCCAAGTGTTTCTGAATTGCTGCGTAGCTCTTCGGATCACCATAGATGGTGATAGTTCCTTCTTCTTCATCTTCGTCGAACTCATCCTCTACATTATAGTCAATCAAATCCAGGATCAGTTCTTCCATATCCATTCCTTCTTTCTTCTTGAAAGTAAATACACATTTATGGTCGAACAAGAAAGCTAAGGAACCGGTAGTACCCAAGTTTCCACCGAATTTGTTAAATACTGAACGCACATCTGCTACGGTACGGGTAGTGTTGTCTGTCAATGTATCAACAAATACAGCTACTCCGTGAGGACCATATCCTTCGTAAGTCATACCTTTGTAGTCACTGGTATCTTTACCCATTGCATTCTTAATGGCGCGTTCAATGTTATCCTTCGGCATGTTTTCACGCTTACAAGTAGCGATCACACCACGTAGGGTCGGGTTATTTTCGGGTTCCGGACCACCTGCTTTTACAGCTATAGCGATTTGTTTACCCAGTCTTGTAAATGTTTTGGCCATGTGGCCCCATCTTTTCAGCTTTGTAGCTTTTCTATATTCAAATGCTCTTCCCATTGGATTGTAGTTTTATAATGGTTATTTTTATTATTATCTTAGTTTTGCACCTAGTTTGTTTTCCAGGTTAGCAATCAGTTTGGACATGATCTTGTCAATCTGTTTGTCGTTCAGTGTTGCGCTTTCATCCTGTAACAAGAAGCTCACTGCATAACTTTTTTTACCCGGTTCCAGATTCTTGCCTTCATAAACATCAAACAATTCTACTTCTTTCAGCAGTTTCTTTTCAGTCTCATAGGCTATTTTTTCGATTTCTGCAAACTGTATGTTCTTGTCAATCAACAAAGCCAAGTCACGTTTCACAGCCGGGAACTTGGAAAGTTCTTTAAAGTTGACTTTAGCCGACTTGATGGCTTTCATCAGTTCTTTCCAGTTGATTTCTGCATAATATACCTCATTGTCTATATCGAATGCTTTTTGAATCTTCTTGCTGATGATGCCGAAGGTGGCCAATAACTTGCCGCCACGTGTGTGTACGCTGATGGCTGTTGAATAGATATCGTTGGTCAGGTTGCCGAATACCACGTTGCCGAAATTCAATCCCAAACGGGTAAAGATGTTCAGCACGTATGCTTTTAATTCGTAAACACTGCTGTTTTCATCGGGATGGGCCCATGAATTGCTGACGCGTTTGCCGGTTACCCACAATCCTAAATGATATTCTTCAGCATAAGCCGCAAGCACTTTTTCCGGGTTTTTCTTTTCTGCATTATAAAAATAGCAGTTACCGAATTCAAAGAATTTCAAATCGGCGTTCTTACGATTGGCATTGTGCTGGATACTTTCCAAACCACCGAATAACAAAGTTTGACGCATCACGTTCAAATCGTTACTCAATGGGTTCATCAAGTAAACCAAATTTTCGTTCTTGTATGTTTCCGACCCTTCGTAATAGGAAGCGGCGGTCAGTGAATTGTTCAGTATTTCATTGAAACCACAACCTACCAGTTGCTCTGAAATCAGATTTTGTAATTTCTGGGAGTAATCCACTTCACCTTTGGTGGTCAGGCTGGATTTCAAGGTAGTAGGAATCTCCACATTATTATATCCGTAGATACGGAGAATGTCTTCTACTACATCGCAATCACGTTGCACATCCACACGATAGGGGGGAACTTGTAAAGTCAAGCCTTCGGGTGTTTCGTTTACAATCTTCATTTCAAGACTGGTGACAATGCTCTTTATGGTTTCCACCGGTATGGTTTTTCCTATCAGTGAGTGGACTTTCTCATAATTCAGCTCTACTGTAAAATCGGCTATCGGGGCAGGGTAGTTGTCTTTAATTTCAGAAGAAATAGTACCTCCTGCCAGTTCTTGAACCAGTAAAGCCGCTTCTTTCAATGCATAAATAGTTCCGTTGGGGTCAATACCACGTTCGAAACGGAAAGAAGAGTCTGTGCTCAATCCATGGCGACGGGCTGTTTTACGTACCCAAGTCGGGTTGAAATAAGCGCTTTCCAAAAATACATCTACTGTCTGCTCGGTTGTTCCCGAATCCAGACCACCGAATACACCGGCAATGCACATCGGTTCTTCTGTGTTGCATATCATCAGGTCCTTGTCGGATAATTTGCGTTCCACTTCGTCCAAAGTAACGAATGTAGTACCTTCGGCAACAGTCTTCACTACAATCTTACCACCTTTAATCTTATCTGCATCAAAACAGTGCAGGGGCTGGCCGTATGCGTGAAGGATGTAGTTGGTGATATCCACGATATTATTGATAGGACGTACTCCAATCAGGCGTAATTTGTTTTGCAGCCATTCGGGACTCTCTTTTACAGTTACCCCTTTTATGGAAACTCCGGCATAACGCGGACATGCTTCCGTATTCTCTACTTCAATGGCGATGTCCATATCATGGTTATCCACTTTAAACGCTTCTACAGACGGACGTTTTAAAGTGGCTTGTTTGCCGTTTTGAATCAGGTAGGCATACAGATCTCGGGCCACGCCGTAATGTGAGCAGGCGTCCGCACGGTTCGGGGTGATATCCACTTCCAGTACGTATTCGCTTTTGATATTGAAATAATCTTTAGCGGGAGTACCCGGAACAGCATCCGCCGGCAGTACGATGATACCTTCGTGGCTGTTTCCGATACCGATTTCGTCTTCGGCACAGATCATACCCATAGATTCAATTCCGCGGAGCTTTGATTTCTTGATGGTAAAACATTCTTCGCCATCGTATAGCTTGGTGCCCAATGTGGCAACCACCACTTTCTGTCCGGCAGCTACGTTAGCGGCTCCACAGACAATCTGTACCGGTTCGCCTTGTCCCAAATTCACAGTAGTAACATGCATGTGGTCTGAATTGGGATGAGGTTCGCAAGTCAGCACTTCGCCGATGACAATACCTTCCAGACCACCTTTAATTGTTTGGACTTCTTCTACGCCTCCGGTTTCCAAACCGATGGAAGTCAGCGCCTCGGCCACTTCATCCGGTGTCAAATCGAAGTTGACGTATTCTTTCAGCCAATTATAAGAGATATTCATATATGATATTTTTTATGTATTTCAAAATGACCTGCAAATTTAGTAATTATTTTCTTTTATCCTGTTATTTATCCATCACAGATTACTCAGATTAACACAGATTTTTCTTTGAGGGAAATAATCCGTGTTAATTCTGTGAGGGATAAATAAATGTCAGAACGGTAAAGGTCCTTCGGGAATAGGGGCTCCGAACGGATTATTGTCGGCAGGTGCGGCATCAGGAGATGGGGGAGGTACACTGTTGCCGCCACCGTTCATTTTGGAACGGATAATACCCGGTGCCTCACCCGGCATAGGCACGATGACATCATCGTCCGGATTCTGGAAGCGGGCGAATTCGCCACGGAAACGCAGCAGTACATCACCTACGGCACCGTTACGGTGCTTGGCGATAATGATTTCTGCCATACCGTGCAGGTCGTTCCCTTTTTCATCCGAGTAGATTTTATAGTATTCCGGGCGGTGGATAAAGCATACCATATCGGCATCCTGCTCAATAGCTCCGGATTCACGGAGGTCACTGAGCTGGGGACGTTTTCCGTCAATACCCTCACGACTTTCCACACCACGGTTCAGCTGGCTCAGTGCGATGATGGGGATGTTCAGTTCTTTGGCTAACCCCTTCAGTGAACGTGAAATGGTACTGACCTCTTCCTGACGGCTACCGAATGACATTCCGCTGGCATTCATTAACTGAAGGTAGTCAATGATAATGATTTTTACTCCATGCTCGCGTACAAGCCGTCGTGCTTTGGTGCGTAATTCAAAGACGGACAAGGATGGTGTGTCATCCACATACATCGGAGCATCGTATAATTCTTTTATTTTATAATCCAATTGTCCCCATTCATACGGAGCCAACTGGCCGCTCTTGATTTTCTCACCCGGAATTTCGCACACGTTGACAATCATACGGTTGACCAACTGTACGTTGGACATTTCAAGAGAGAACAAAGCCACAGGGATTTTCGCATTTACCGCCATGTTCTTTGCCATGGAAAGCACAAAAGCCGTTTTACCCATAGCGGGGCGGGCGGCAATAATCACCAGGTCGGAATTTTGCCAGCCCGAGGTCATTTTGTCCAATGCATGGAAACCGCTTTCCAGACCACTCAGCCCGTCCGTTCGTGCCGCCGCTTTTTGAAGCATCTCATACGCTTCCTGAATGACAGGGTTGATTTGCGTATAATCCTTCTTCATGTTCTGTTGCGAGATTTCGAACAGTTTTCCTTCCGCTTCCTGCATCAGGTCGTCCACGTCTTGGGTTTCGTCGAAAGCCTTTGTCTGGATGTTGCTGGTAAAGGTAATCAGTTCGCGTGCAAGAAACTTCTGCGCGATGATACGTGCGTGATATTCTATGTGTGCGGAAGAGGCTACCTTGCCGCTTAGCTGTGTTATGTAAAAAGGACCGCCTGCATCTTCCAGTTCACCGGTGCTGCGTAATTGTTCGGCCACAGTCAAGATATCGACTGGTTGCTGGCGTAAAGCCAAAGAGGTAATAGCCGAATAAATAAGTTGGTGACGGCGTTCATAAAAAGATTCGGGACGAAGAATCTCACTTACTAATGAGTAAGCATCTTTTTCTATCATTAAGGCTCCCAATACAGCTTCCTCCAGCTCAGGTGCCTGGGGCTGTAAATGTCCGTATTCGTCAACAGGCTTTGCTTTCGAAGTTTTGGGAGTACGTGTCATTTTTCTCGTTTCTGCCATTGTCGTCTGTTTAAAGTAGGGCAAAGATAGAACTTTTTGCTGAGTTGGACACTCGTCCATTCCCAAAAATAATAAAAGAAATATGAACCTGAATCTACGGAGAAATGAACAATCTGGACAGTAAATGGTTTTTTTATATGGTAAAATGAAAAGTTTGTTCTATATTTGGCGCTCTGTCCGGATAAAAGATGGCGTGCATCTTTGTAGAACGGGCAACAATCTAACGAAACACACTAAAAATAACTATTTAAAGAACAGAATATGATTACATTTCCTAATGCAAAGATTAATTTGGGACTTAATATTGTAGAAAAGCGCCCGGATGGATACCACAATCTGGAAACCATATTTTATCCGATAAACCTGCAAGACGCTCTGGAAGTGACGCGGCGGGAAAACAATGACAAAGAATACACTTTACACATAAGCGGATCTCCTTTGGAGGGTGAACCCGAAGATAATCTGGTAGTAAAAGCCTATAAGTTATTAAAAAAAGACTATCCCGGACTGTTGCCGGTAGATATACACATGTACAAGCATATACCGGCGGGTGCCGGACTAGGTGGCGGATCATCAGATGCCGCTTGTATGATAAAGCTTCTGAATGATAAATTTTCATTGGGACTCAGTACGGAACGGATGGAGGAATATGCGGTAAAACTAGGGGCAGACTGTTCTTTTTTCATTCGGAACAAACCTGTTTTCGCTACCGGAATAGGGAATCTGTTCGAGCCTGTGGAATTGTCATTAAAGGGATACCATATAATTTTGATTAAACCTGATATCTTTGTGTCCACCCGGGATGCGTTTGCCGAAATAAAGCCTGTGCGTCCGGCTGTTTCTTTGAAAGAAATTGTAAAGCAACCTATGGAAACATGGAAAAACAGTATGAAGAATGATTTTGAAGATAGTGTCTTCAAAAAGTTCCCTGAGATTGCTGCTATAAAAGATGAATTGTATGATTTGGGGGCAGTGTATGCCGCCATGAGTGGCTCGGGGTCTTCCGTCTATGGTATTTTCAAAGCACCGATAGAGAATGTGGAAGATAAATTCTGTGGATGCTTTTGCAGACAGAGAGCGTTGGAATAGTGTGGCAGATCAGTGGTTAGTGATTAGTGGACTGCGCTGTCATGCCGCAGGTATTAACCACTAACCACTATAGTCTATCTTTTACATAGTGCCTTGAAATCACAATAGGTACATTTGTCTATGATTTCTGTTTGGGTAAATGATTTTTCCGGATTAAATATCTCTTCTAATAATCCTTGAAGTCGTTCACGGTATTCTTTTTCATATTTACTGAAATCTTCCACAGCCTCTTTAGGCTTTCGTGGCTCGCCCATTTGTATAACGGGAGAATAGGTTTCTGTAGCGGCCCGATGAATATAGAGAAGGGCCGGAGCTATCTTCATCGTTGGTTGCTTGCGGCACATGATGGCGGCATACAGGAACGTCTGGAATACATAGTTGGAACGTTTCTTGTCCGGAATAAACAGAGATTCCACATGGGGTGGGGTGTCTGCATCACCGCCTGTCTTGTAGTCCACAATACGGAGTGTGCCATCCTTGCTGTCCATACGGTCAATAATTCCCCCGATACGTGATTTTATGACTCCTTTGGGTGTTTGTATGTCGATGGGTTCATCCACTTCCATTTCCGATGCAATAAAAGTGAAGGGAGCGTAACGTAAATCATTTTGTAAAAGTTGTTTTAAATATCTTGCAATAACGGCAGAGTTGATAAGTTGTACGCCGTTATATTCCGGTTTCTCGTTTTGCGGAACATTAAAGAATAATTTCTTGAATGCTGTATCCACATAATCTTGCAGCTTCACTTCATTGCGTAGCAACGTTTCCAATGCTTCCTTATTAATGACTTTGCCATGAGTGGTCAGGTCTTTATAAATATGTTCGGCTGCATAATGGAAAATACTTCCGAATGTGGCAGAATCTATTTCCGCACTCACTTCATCGGGGGCGGAGAGGCCGGCTACATACCTATAATAAAATTTTAAAGGACAATCCAGGTAATAATTCAAGGCTGATGGAGAAAATTTTGCTTTGGGATTGGCACGGACATCAAACAGGCTTTGCATCCGGCGCATGACATCCGGGGTCTTTTCTACAGTGATAGGCGAGGTGCCTTGGGGGGACTGTCCGGCCTCCAGAAACTGACGTGTGATGGGGTGAGGCCATTCAATCAGGAATTGCAGCATGAAACGGCTCCATTCGCCGCGGTTCAGTCCGTCCGAACTGGTATTGTACATCAAGGTAATCCTTTCTGCCCGTTGCAGCAGACGATAGAAATAGTATGCATATACGGCAATCTTATGCTCTATAGTAGTCATTCCGAAAGCTTTGCGCAGGTTGTAAGGAATAAAGGAAGAGTCTCCTCCCGATTTGGGAAGCTGCCCTTCGTTGACCGATAGTAATACCAAGTGGCGGAAATCCAGGTTACGTGTTTCCAATACCCCCATGACCTGCATACCAATGGCCGGTTCGCCATGGAATGGAATATTGGTCGCTGACAAGACCTTGACCAGCAATCGCCGGAATGTTTCGCTCTGTACGGTTAATTCATCTTCTTCTATCAGTGTGCGGAACCGGTTGATGGTGGTATAGGCTTTGAAAAGCGATTCCCGGTAAAGTTGGTTGAATGCATCTGTGTCTTCGGTACCGGAAGTGTTTGCCTGGTAAATGCCTGCCACTTGCTGCAAAGTTTCGGACAGGCGTATGCACAGATTCAGGTTTCCGGAAAGCGGAGTGAAAAGCCGGGTAAGGAATTCATCTTTACCCAATTCGCCGGGTAACGGATAGAAACGGTTGTTCCGGGTCAGTTCTTTTTCCAACAATTCGGCTTGACCGGTGAGTTGGCGGGTATAGGGGTGTTTTAACAGTGTAACAACCGATTGAAACGTGTAGCGGCCGCTTTTGAAATTAAATCCGTGGGTATGCAATTCCAGTAAGGCGATGAGGAAACTATATACAGGAGTTTGCGATAACGGAAATCCCATGGTGATATTGACATGTTTTACTTCTGCCGGCAATGAATGGAGGACCGGCTGAAGCAATGCTTCGTTACACAATACGACTGCGGTTTCCTTTTCCGGTGTAGTCAGATTGTTTCGTATCCATTGAGGCAGGTAACGGGCTTGTGCATTTTCAGTAGAAGATGCGATGTAGTGTACCTCTTTAGGTTTCGAGAGATTTTTGAATAACTCACCGGACAAAGGAGAAGGAAAGTCGCGTAAGTTCCGGCGGATAAACTCTCCGGCTTCATGGGTGACGGCTTGTCTGTTTTCCTTCATATAAAATTCGTCGTAATCCCAATAAAAAACAGCTTTCCCGGCATCTTTCAATTGGGTGAACAACGTATGTTCTACTTTGTTCAGTACATTAAATCCTACAAAAACATATTTCTCGTATGGAAGTTTGTCCACATCCAGATGCTCTATGACGTGGCGGTACATCATTCCTTCGTAGGCAATGTTTTGAGAAGCTAAGGATTCACGGAACCCTTTGTAGATGTTTCCCAATACGTCCCATAAAGAGATAAACCGTTCTTTCAGCGCTGTTCTCCGTTCGATGGAGAAGTTCTGGAAGAACTGCCGGATAGCTTCTTCCTGCTCATCGTCAATGAAGGTGTAGTCGTCCATTATGTTGCGCAGATCCTGTAAATTGGAAAACAGTTTGTCGGTATCCACTTTATTTTTGTCGGCATCGTCAAAATCACTGATCAGCATTTCTCCCCAAAAATAAAAATCATCCAGTGTTTCCGTACTTTGAGTTTCCCGTCGGAATATCTTATAAAGTTCGCATACCAGTTTTACCGGATCACCCACTTCCCACGGAGAAAGGCTACGGAACAATTCGCTGATGCTGACGTATGCGGGCGACCAAATAGGTGAATCCGACTCTTGGGCGAGATACTCATTAAAGAAAAGTCCGGCACGTTTGTTAGGAAAAACCACGGCTGTATGTGCCAGGTTTCCTTTCGTATGTTTATATAAATCGGCTGCTACCAGTTTCAAAAAGCTTTCCATTATTCTATTTCCTCCAGTTCGTTGTTAAATACATACCATAAATAGCCACGGATATGCTCATATCCCATATCCGATAATAAATCCATATATTCTTTCACCTGCTTGTTGTAAGCTTTCCGCTTTTTACCGAATTTAAAGTCCACCACAATCACCTCTCCGTCTTTCATCATCACGCGGTCCGGACGGCGGGTTTGCAGCACTCCTTTTTCCCGATAAATAATGGCACACTCATTGTATAGTTCCCAGCGGCCCGAATACCATTCTTTGACCAGCGGATGCTTCAAAGCCCATTCGGTGAGTTTTCGTATCTGTTCTTCCTGTTGTGCCGACTCTATGATTCCTTCGAAACGCAGGCGTTCTATGGCGGGAGGCACATCGTCCGTGGTACGGATTACGGAGAACAGATTATGCAACAGCTGTCCTTGCCGGATGTATTTGTCTTCCGCTTCCTCTTCTCCCCGGATAAATTCGGCAGAACGGTTGGACTGTTTGAATTCGATGTTGGTTTCCAGCGTTTCCAGATGGATAGGCAAACGTCGGGCTACAGTCAGCAGCTTGTTGCCGGATACTTGTTTTTCCTCTTCGTGAGATGAGAGATAGAGCGTTCCCAGTTCGTATATTTCTTCTCCGGTGGCATAGCTCTTTCCGGTCATGTCGGATAAGGCACTTCCCAACAATTCGGATACCGTTCCTTTCTGTTCCGCCTTTCCATATATAATCAAGTTCTTTTTGGCACGGGTAAATGCCACATAAAGCAGGTTCAGATTATCCACCCATAATTGCAAGCGTTCATTCAGGAACTCTTCCCGATAAATGGATTGCTGCATGGCTGTGGAATAGTTGATGGGAACAATGTCAAGATCGCTAAATGGAGCTTGCCGGGGAGCACACCATACCAGATGATTGTAAGTCTCATTCTCCATTTTCCAGTCGCAGAAAGGTAGCAGTACGGTATGGTATTCCAATCCTTTGGACTTGTGGATGGAGAGAATGCGAATTCCTTCCACCTCGCCGGAAGGGATGGTCTTGCTGCCTAGTTTTTCTTCCCAGTAGGTGATAAAAGCGGATAATTCGGAAGAATTGCTTTGCAGATATTCCGTCACGGCATCAAAGAAGGCGCACAGATAGGCATCCTGTTGTTCGATGCAGGACATCTGGAACAGATTGAAAAGTTTTTCCATCAGCTCATACAGTGGCATGAGGCGAAGTTGCTCCGCTTCTTTTATGAAATCGAATGGCAGATAATCATCTATCTCGTTCAGCAATAGAGTGTTGAGGTCTATTCCTTTATGTAATACTTCATTCTGATAGGCAGCAGCCAGTTGTGCCTTGGCAATCCGGTTTTCGGGTTGTGACAAGTAGCGCAGGCCATCCATTATCATACATACCGCCAGTGAGGCATCCAGTCGGAATGCCTCATCGGATACGATTTTGTAAGAGGTGTTCTTGTCGAAGTAATCGGCTATTAAAGGAATGCTTCTGTTCTTGCGCACCAGGATGGCAATATCTTTCAGTTGCACGCCCTGCGCCACAAGCAGCTCCACTTCTTCTCCTAGGTGGTGCAGGGTGTTTTCCATATAGGTCATGTCTTCCGTATCCGATAGAAATTCCACTTTGACATACCCTTTTCCGGGATCTTTGTATGTTTCCTGACACACGTCGTTGTAGGCTTCCTTCAGTTCCTTGCATTCCTTTTTTTGTTCTTCCTTGTAAATGTTGTTCAACACCTCGCAGGCGGCTGTAAACACTTCGTTGTTGAAGTGAATGATGTTTGCGGCACTCCGGCGATTGGTGGTCAGTGTCTTTACTTTGACGGGAAAGGCTTCGATGTTTGTTTTCAATCCGTTCAGTATGCCCCAGTCACCGTTTCTCCAGCGGTAGATGGATTGTTTCACGTCTCCTACAATCAAGCTGTCTGCTCCCTGAGACAAACCTTCGAGCAGCAACAGACGGAAATTGTCCCATTGCATACGCGAAGTGTCCTGAAATTCATCGATCATTACGTTGCGTATGGTTGTTCCTATCTTTTCGAATACAAACGAGGAATCTCCTTCTTTTACCAGGTTATGAAGCAACGCGTTGGTATCCGACAGCAGGAAGCGGTTGTTTTCATGGTTCAATTCGCGTACCTCTTCGTCTATATTGGCCAGCAGACGGATATTGTTTACGTGGCGCAGGGAGAGTTGGCAGGAATTGGCTAGCATATTGTTCCGGCTTCTGTATTTTTCCGATTCATTCAGCAGAGGAATCAGTTCTTTTTCTGCCAGACCTAGGATAGCGTTGCGTATGGGGGAGGTTTTTTTCACCCATTCGTCGGGGCAGTCCAGACATTTTTCCACTGTTACATTGCGGACACTGTCATCCAATTTACCCGATTGTAATTTATTAAAATAGCTGGCTATACCTCGGGAGCCGTTTTTCAAATCTTCTACTTTCACCCCGTTTGTATCCAATATTCCGAAGAATTGGTCGGCAAATCCTTTCATTTGTTCCTGCACCTCTTCCAAAATGGCCTGCAGCGTTTCGCGGTAATTCTTGATACAGTCTTTGTCCCGTAATTTTTCCCGTAGTCCGTTTCCTTTTTCTATATATCCTTCATCGAAGATATTTCGTCCGAAATTCTTTATCTCACCGGAAACATTCCACCTCTTGTCATCGGCTATTCTTTCTTCTATGTATTCCAACAGCCAATAGAGTACGGGAGATTGTCGGTCCAGCTTTTCTATCATGGAGTCCACGGCATCACTCAGTACCTCCATATTGTTCAGTTCGATATTCAGATTGGCACCCAATTCCAGCTCCCGTGCCAAATTGCGCATCACCGACTGGAAGAATGAGTCAATGGTTTCCACCCGGAAGCGGCTGTAATCGTGTATCATGTAGTGCAGTGCCGTACCGGCGGCTGTCCTTATGTCCTCTTGGGGCATTTCCAGTTCTTCTGTGATTTTCTGTAAATAGGGATCAGAATCCTTATCCTTTATCCATATTCCGTATAGCTGGCTCAGAATCCGCTCTTTCATTTCGGTAGTGGCCTTGTTGGTAAAAGTCACAGCCAGTATATTACGGTATGCCCGTGGGTTCTGTATCAGCAGTTTTATATATTCCACGGCCAGTGTGAATGTTTTTCCCGAACCGGCAGAGGCTTTATAAACTAATAATTCAGGAGAATGTTTCATTTTAAATAATTTGCTAATTTGCTAATGGCTGCTCTGTGTACCGGATGGTAATTGGCTGACACATTAGTACATTTTTATTTTTAATTAAAAACCAGCACAAAAACAGTGGCCTGTCCCTTTTCCTTGTAAGGCAGCAGGGTCAGTGTGCCACCGCTCAGTCTCATGATTTGTTTGCTCAGGCTCAGTCCGATGCCGCTTCCTTCCTCTTTGGTCGTGAAGAAAGGTACAAAAATTTGTCCGGCTGCATCGGGAGGAATGGCGGGACCGTTGTTGGCTATCTCTATACGGATACTTTCTTGCGGATCACAATAAGCTTTCAAGGTGATCTTTCCGTCGGGAGCATTACCTATGGCTTGAATCGCATTTTTCAGCAGATTCGTAACCACTTGGGCTATCAGGTTCTCGTCGGCAAAGACTATCAGGTCTTCCCGGGTTTCGAGGATGGAAAGGGTGATGTTGGGGCATGGATGCTGGTGCTGTGCCAGTCGGATCATCCGTTCCAGGAAAGGACGGACATAGAACAGCGATGGCTCAGGTGATGGCAGTCGTGTCAGTTTGCGATAAGACATGACAAAATTTATCAATCCTTTACCTGTAGAGTGAATCGTTTCCAGCCCTTGTTTCATTTCTTCATTTTCTGCTCCGGGAAGAGCCAGCAGTGTTTCGCTGAGGGAAGTCACCGGGGTCAGGGAATTCATAATTTCGTGTGTCAGCACGCGGGTAAGGCGTATCCATGAATCTATTTCCCGTTCATCCAATTCCCGATTGATATCACTCAAGGCAATAATGCGGAGTTCCTCGTCTTTGATACGGATGCCGGACACCCGTAAGGCAAGATGCACCGTTCCCCGTTCCGTATTGAACTGAATTTGCAGCTTGTCACCCGGAACTGCTTTTTCCAAAGCAGTCATCAGTTCATCCGAGATGCGGGAGAGTTGTTTGACATGAGTCAGAACATCCAGCCCCAACAGATTCATGGCCTCTTTGTTCTTTTGATAAACGGAGCCTTTGCTGTTCAGTACCACTATGCCGGTTTCTACAAAGTCCATGATGAGCTCATAATACTTCTCGCGTTGTGCCGTTTCCTGTTTTACATTGTACAAAATACGTGCGATACGGTTCAGCATGACATTGACCATGGAAGAATCGCCAGGGGAGGCATGTTCGTAAAAACGAACAGCGGGGTCGTCGTTTTCGATGGCGTCGAGCAGAAAGGCTATCTTCCGGGTATTAAAAGTGTACAGGCGGTAAAACCAGCCTATGGAAACGAGGAATGAAGGTACGATTACGCATAGCCACAACCAGTTGCGCTGCTGGATTAGTAAGGTGCAGGCAATGGCTAGAACCAGTACGGTAAATAGGCGGAAGAAGAATTGTTTCACAGCTTAATTATTTATTATTTCGTTTGAATGTTCCTTTAGTTCCTGTTTAAAAATAGATTATTGTTATTTGTTTTGTCATCCTGAACCATCGTGAAGAATGAGATGAGATAATAGGTCATAATCCGAATTTTTTCATCTTATTATAAAGCGTCTGCCGGGTAATTCCCAACTGTGCCGCTACAGCCGAGAGGTTTCCGTTGCATTTCTCTATCGCTTTCTGAATCATTTGCAATTCCATCTCCTCCAGAGTTGAGACACTTGTTTCTGTCGCAGGAGCCGCTATTTTTCGGGGAAAATGAAAATGTTCCTCACTCAATATACCATCTTCATTGATAATGACCGCTTTCTCTACGGCATGTTCCAGTTCGCGTATGTTTCCATACCACGGATATGTCCGTAACTTTTCTTGCGCACCGGTAGAAAGAAGGATATTTCCTTTGTCATATTGTTTGCAGAACCGGTCTATAAAGCGTTCGGCCAAAGGGATAATATCTTCTTTGCGTTCCCGCAGAGGGGGAATCTCGATGTGGATGGTATTGATGCGGTAAAGCAAATCTTCGCGGAATTTGCCTTTGGCCACCATCTCTTCCAAATTACAATTGGTGGCGCAAATCAAACGTATGTTGACAGGTATCGGTTCGTTGCTTCCTACTCGCACCACGCTCCGGCTCTGAATGGCGGTGAGTAGTTTGGATTGCAGGTGATAGGGCAGGTTGCCTATTTCGTCCAGAAACAAAGTCCCTTCATGGGCGGCTTCAAATTTACCTGCACGGTCGGTATGGGCATCGGTAAACGAGCCTTTTTTATGGCCGAACAGTTCGCTTTCGAACAGGGATTCGGTGATGGCACCCATGTCCACTGTTATCATATCCCGCCGGTATCGGTTGGACAAGGCGTGTATTTCCCGCGCCAGCATTTCTTTTCCTGTGCCGTTCTCTCCTGTAATCAGAATATTGGCATCCGTTTGCGCCACTTTCTCTATCAGCGTCCGCAGTTGCTTCATGGCATTGCTTTCTCCCCAATACATAGAAGATACGGTTTTAGGGACTTCTGCCCTCTTCTTGTTCTTTGAGGAATTGCGGCAGGCAGACAGCAAGGTTTCTATCAACCGGGTATTGTCCCAGGGTTTGACGATGAAGTCTGTCGCCCCTTCCTTGATGCCGCGCACTGCCAAGTCTATGTCAGCGTATGCTGTGAAAAGTACTACGGGCAGGGAGGGGTGTATTTTCTTTATCTCGTGTAACCAGTACAGACCTTCATTCCCGGTATTCAGTCCGCTGCTGAAATTCATATCCAGCAGCACCACTTGCGCATTTTCTTCACGTAACGCAGCGGGCAGTGTGATGGGTGAGGGCAGTGTGACGATATGTTCGAAATGATTTTTCAGCAATAGCTTTACTGCCGACAGCACTCCTTTGTTATCATCTACCACAATGATGGTTCCTTGTTTGCTCATAAATATCTTCTGTTCTTTTTCAGAAGAACAAAGATAATGATTTTCTCTCGCCAATCTTTTCTTTCAGAGAAAACTTTTCAATTTCATGAATTGTTCTATTATAAAATAGCATTTCAAATGAAAACATTTATATTAAGCATAATTGTAACCATGATTACATCGGTAGCTGGTGCACAGCAAAAAAGTTTTTATGACTTTACGGTCAAGACTATTGACGGGAAGGACTTGCCACTTTCCACGTTCAAGGGTAAGAAAGTATTGGTAGTCAATGTGGCATCTAAATGCGGTTTCACTCCCCAGTACGCCAAGTTGGAGGAGTTGTATGAAAAATATGGAAAAGATGATTTTGTCGTTATCGGATTCCCTGCCAATAATTTCCTGCATCAGGAACCCGGAACGAATGAAGAAATCAAGGAGTTTTGTACGTTGAATTATGGAGTGACTTTTCCTATGATGGCTAAAATATCTGTAAAAGGGAAAGATATAGCTCCCCTCTATCAATGGCTTACGCATAAAAGTGAAAACGGGGTTTCGGATGCTAAGATAGGGTGGAACTTTCATAAGTTTCTGATTGATGAAAATGGTAGATGGGTTGCCTCAATCGGCTCTACTACCAGTCCGCTTTCACAGGAAATTGTAGAATGGATTGAAGAATAAAATGACCAGAAGATAAATAATGCCCTATTGTTATTGCACCAGCTTTCCGTTTTTCAGTTCCGACATCAGCAGGTCATAGACGTATGCCGGGCTTTCGATATACAGGCCGGTGGAGAAGTCTTCCAGTTTGACGAATGTCTCCGAATTGTGGAATGTGGAGATGGCTTCCTGCAAATCCATATCATTACGTTCCACCAAGTAACGGACTACATCGGCGGATATTCCTTCAAAGAGGAATTTTGCGGTATTCGTGTTCATAGTCGTTTCAGCATTTTAATCGCTGCCTCTGAGTGAAAGAAATATTGTGAAGTCACTTTCGAAAATGTCAGTTCGTGCAATAGTTGTTCTTCGTTAATAAAATTCTCGGTGTATAAACGTAGCAAGCGCGCAATGGTATCATCGGCAACAGGGCCAATTACGATATCGTAATCGTGGCAAGGCTGAGTAGTGTTTATATCGCGGTTCGACATGACAAAACGTGCCCATTCCCAGTCTGGCTCCTTGAAAACCTTGACTTTCAATTCGCTCGACTGCGCTTCTTCAAGGTCAAACTCAAACATAGTCAGAGTGGGGTTTCCGCTGAACATCCGCGCTGTTCTTGCGGCCATCCTTTGGGCCTGTTCCCTAATGTCGGTCAGGTAAAATCCTCTGCCGAAATCCTTATAGGGGCGGCATCTGTTGAGGTCGATGCCGTCGATTGCCGTATTTGAACCGTGGTAAAGTATCATCGCAATGTTCCTCCATTGTTTTGGCAGACGATGGTCAGGTCATCCACACAGTCGTTAAAAGAAAGCGTGTGTTCCACATCGTAAAATTCGGTGAGAAAATCAATGCCTTTGAAACGTCTGATATAATTGCTTGCCTCCCGGATTGTCAAATCGTGACGGCGCGCAAATTCGACAATGACCGTCATCACATAATCGATTAGGTTCTTGTCCGCTTTCTTTTTGGACTTGAGCGCCACTATCGGTTCGACACCCAACGCCTCCGCTATGCGGTTGACAGTGCCAAAATTAACACACAGACCGTTTTCCACTTTGGAAACCATTGCTTTTTGGACGCCAATCATCACCCCGACTTCTTCTTGTGTCAATCCTTTGTTTTTTCGGCATTGGGCCAAAAGTTCTCCTATTTTTTGCAAATTCGTATTCATACCACAAAAATAGATAAAGTTTCTTGTGTGGGAAACTTTTTAACTACAAATATATTCTTTAGATAATTATTATCTTTCCAATTAAATGGCAGCTCTGCTCTGACACGCAAGAACCCGTGTGCCGGATGATGATTGTTAGGAAAACAGGAGGGAAATCAGTTCCTTTGTACATCATAGGTTATGGAACGGTGGTTCGAAAAGAGTTGTCGCTATTTTTTTGCTTATTTATTTGTGGGGATAAATATTTATCCCTATATTGTATTAGTAAAATTAAAAATATCATGGAGAATGATTATTAAAACTGAAAGTTATGGATACAATAAAAGACATTTGGTTTGATGCTAACCGCATTTATATGAAAACGGATGGTGGAGAAACTTTCAGCCGTCCCTTAGAGGCATTCCCTTTGCTGAAGGATGCAAGTGACAGAGAGCGCCTTGATTTCAAGATAGGAAAGTTTGGTGACGATGTTCGTTGGGAATCATTGGATGAGGATATTCATATATCCAGTTTTTTCGATACAGCGGAGCCGGATTATGAAAATGAGATAGCAATGATATTTAAACGTTTCCCTCAACTAAATGTGTCAGAGGTTGCACGTAGTATGGGAATAAACAAGAGTCTTCTTTCCAAGTATATCTATGGTATTAAAAAGCCGAGTGATATAAGGAAGATGCAGATTAAAGAGGCTCTCCATCTTTTGGGAAAAGAATTACTTGCCGTTTGATTAATCTCTTAATAATAGTTTAGGTGTGATTCCATTTGGTTTCACGCCTTTTTTATGTTAATTTTTCCACAATCATAGTTTCAACAGAAAGATAATTAAATATAAGGAAGATATGGCTAGAATAAACAAATACGGCTATGTTGCTGCGTGACGTTTTTGCATCCGTCAGGGAGATGCGGTGAACAAGCCAAACTCATACCAAGAACCGGGCAAGCATATGATGCAGGCAGGGTAGGCGTGTACCGAGTACCAGGTAGCCTTGTTTGCTGTATCTTATATCTTACCATCTGGGCGATGATGCGTCCGGAAGAATTTGCATCAAGGTAAGTATACCGATAATCTGTTTCTTGTTTGTTTTTTGAGTAATCAAGAAACATCACTAAAAATAGCGGAATATATTTTCGTCCTATTTATTAAATTGCTATCTTTGTCACGTTTTCCACGCCGGTACTTCCGCAAGGAAGTTAGGGAGGTGGGAAATATACATATATAGAAAAGACGTTTACTTGACGTTTTGTTCTTGACGCTTCGAAAATTTGCACCTTTTGAAATTGCTGTCAGAGACAAAGCAACAGTGGATGTCTGCGGGGTATGTTTATATCCTTGGTGCGCTTTTGTTGGTCAAAGGTGTATTCAAGTGTTGTTATACATATCGGCGTGGGCTTCTGCGTTGCTCGTTCAGACAGCAATGGGCAGTGCAAAGCCTTCGAAGTGTGGGACGAGTAACAGGTACAGATTCCCGCGCTTTTTTTATATATAGGTATTACAAATTTCTGATTTAACATATATGAACCGTCCGGTTCGGGAATCTGCGGAAGGTTATCGGTTGACCCGACAGGCTGCATCTACATCGTGCGGATTTCCATCCTCCATTTGTTGAAATAGCTTTTCCAGTCAACTTAATCACAAGAGGCCGATTCCTCTTGTATTTTACGAAACTTCTCGTAATTGATTGAATTGCAGATAGATATCTGTGCTTCAAAGCTCCATAACTATGCTTTCAAGTGAAAAAATGCAATGGTTTGCCATGCGTGCCACTTATCGCCGGGGGATGCAGATCAAGGCTTTGTTGGATAAAGAAGGAATCAACAATTTCATTCCCATGCGTTACGAAGTTCGTATAAGGAACGGGCGCAAGAGGCGTGAGCTGGTTCCCGTTATCAGTGATCTGATATTTGTTCATTCCGTCCAGTCCGAACTTCAGAAGGTGAAGTTCAAACTTCCGTATTTTCAATATATGATTGATATCCGCAACGGGCAGAAAATCATTGTGCCCGATGATCAGATGAGGCAGTTTATCGCTGTGGCTGGAACGTATGACGAGCATCTTATTTTTTTCAGTCCCGACGAGGTGAACTTACGGCGCGGTACGAAAGTCCGCATCACAGGTGGTGATTTCGAGGGCTACGAGGGGGTATTTGTAAAGGTAAAAGGTGCTAGAGACCGTCGTGTGGTTATCAGTCTGCAAGGGGTGATAGCCATGGCCATGGCGACGCTTTCGCCGGACTTGATAGAAGTGATAGAAGAGCCGAAGAAGAAATAACTTCATTTGCTACGTTAAACATTGTTATTCCCTGATTAACGGGAAAGTGAACGATCTGATAATATAAATCTTATATATAAATGTGTAGAACCACATCCATGCCGTCAGGCATCCGGCTCCAGCAGTTGATTCAGAATCGGTATAAGGAAATTTTAGCCAGGGAAAAGAATAATGATAAATTCATTCATCTGTATGACATTGGTGCGTATTGGGTGGCTTTCGAGCGTTCCGCCTGTAGGTTGAGCGGTTTGTTTTCTAAAAGTGAGCTGACTTTGTTTCGTGTCCCGGATTGTGTGGAATATGTGGTGATGGCTTCTGTTCCTGCCGATGAGGCGGAGGGCTGTTTGGGTGAGTACATCATTTTGCACGATGGAATTTACCGGAAAGTGTGGTCGGAGCATGTTTTGCCGATGGGGGATTATCGTCATTGGCATGAGATGGCTGTGAGGTCTGTTTTGTTGTAAAGAAAAGTATGCGGACTTCGTGGACCAAGTAAGTGGTGTTACTTTGCTTACGAAGATATCTTACTTTTTTCAATGGAATATGGTCATCCGTCATGCTCTATAGGGAATACCCTGAAAAATCCTTCAAAAGCTTCAGCCTGCTCGCAAACGCCCTACCCGTGGGCATTCCGGCTGAAGGATTGGGCTCAGGAATCCTTCAGCTGGGGGTTGGAATGTTTCAGCCGAACTGATCTTCCTCCGATTCTTAGGGAATCGTTTTTCCTGAAGGATATTTTCCGGCTGAAACATTTCACAATGCATATCCTTCAGCCGGAATGCCGACAGGCAGGGTGTTTGCGGAGTGGCTGAAAGATCTGAAGGAAAAAAAAGGCGTTTCGGCATGTAGATACCGTTATGAAAAAAACAACAGGTCAAATTTTTAAAAGCTCTTGTTCTTTCAATGAAAACGTCCTGTTCTTTTTTTTAAAGACCTTGTTCTTTTCGGAAAAGAACAGGATCTTTTAAGGGTTAGTAACGTGTATGCCGGAAGGTTGGTAACGTGCCACCCCACACGTTACTAATGTGTGGGGTGTAAGATTAGTAATGTTGCAGGTGGAAGATTGCATATCTTGCTAGTGATACAATCATAAACGTATGAAGTTCCAGTATATAAAAGATAAAGTTAGTGCTTATTTCACTAAGGGGAATGAGCGTAGTGTTGCGGTGAAGAAAAATATCGCCGTTTCATTAGTGTTGAAATGTATAAGTATTTTAGTTTCCTTGCAGGTCGTTCCATTGACCATCGGTTATGTTAATCCTACGAAGTATGGCATTTGGCTGACGTTGAGTTCCATTATTGCCTGGCTGTCTTATTTTGATTTGGGGTTTGCCCACGGATTTCGTAATCGTTTTGCTGAGGCAAAAGCAAAAGGGGATATGAAGTTGGCAAAAGAATATGTCAGTACTACATATGCAGTGCTCTTCTTGCTCTTTTCCGTAATTTTATTGATAACCTTGGTGGTGAATAATTATTTGGATTGGAGTCGTATTTTAAATATTGATCCTGTTTATAAGGATGAGCTGAGTCTGGTTTTCGGTTTGTTGGCATGCTTCTTTTGCCTGAACATTGTGGCAAGTGTCTTTACTACCATGCTGACGGCAGATCAAAAGCCTGCTTTAGCTTCGCTTATAAGTACAAGTGGTCAGGTACTGGCTTTTGCTTGTGTCTATGTATTGACTAAAACCACAAAGGGAAGTCTGAGTGCTTTGGCTGTTTCTTTTTCAGCTATACCGTGCCTGTTTCTTTTAATTGTTTCTATTATTGTGTATCAAACTAAAAAATACAAGATTGTAGCCCCTTCGTTGCGTGACGTTCGCTTTTCGTTGGTGCGGAGTGTTGTTGGTCTGGGTGGACAGTTTTTTGTTGTTATGTTTTCTATGCTTTTTATTTTTCAACTTACTAATATCATTTTGTCAAGAGTGCAAGGCCCAGAAGCAGTTACGCAATATAATATTGCTTATAAGTATTTTAATGTACTTAACATGGCTGCAAATATTATTTTGACTCCGTTTTGGTCAGCATTTACTGATGCTTATATTAAGAGAGATTATAATTGGATGCGTGGTACGCTAGAAAAACTGGAGAAATTATGGTTGTTATGTATTCCTATTTTAGTTTTAATGGTACTGAGTTCTGATCTCTTATATAAATTTTGGATTGGTGATTCTGTAGCTGTATCTTTTTCATTATCATTTTGTATGGCAATATATGTATTATGTCAGACGGGAGGAAATATGTATATGTTTCTTATTAATGGAACGAGCAAAATACGTTTGCAACTAATCATTTATTTGTCATTTGCTTTGGTTTCTATTCCGTTGATGAAGTATTGTTGTAAGTATTATGGTATAGAAGGTATACTGATAGTTCCTACTACGGTATTTATTTTGCAGGCCTTTATTGGAAGAGTGCAGATATTGAAGATGATAAATGGTACGGCTAAAGGAATTTGGCTGAAGTGAAATGAAAAACAATATGAATTATCCCCTAATTTCTGTCATAACTGTTTCTTATAATGCAGTTTTAACAATTGAACAAACCATTCTTTCCGTCATTAACCAAACTTATCTGAATATTGAGTATATCATCATTGACGGTGGAAGTACGGATGGAACGGTTAATGTAATAAAAAAGTATGCGGATAAAATCGCTTATTGGGTGAGTGAGTCGGATAAGGGAATTTATGATGCGATGAATAAAGGAATTGCTTATTCGCATGGAGAATATTGTAATTTTATCAATGCAGGTGATAAATTTTGTTCCTCATCTATATTGAAACAGGTCATGGACTTTAATCATGTGGCAGATATAATAGTTGGTCAGGATTTACATGTTAATGAACATAATAAAATAGTATCACGCAGTGTATTACCTCGAAGATATAATCTTCTGCATTTTTATATAACTACCATACCTCATCAAAGTTGCTTTATAAGGGCCTCTTTATTAAAAAAGTATTATTATGATACATCTTTAAAAATAGTATCAGACTGGAAATTCTATTTACAATCAATCGTTTTAGGTGGGCATAGTGTGGCTGCGTATAACAATGTTATTGTGATATGTAATCCCAGAGGAGCCAGCAGTGATAACAACCGGATAAAAGAAGAACGCGAAAAAGTGCTTAAAGATCTACTCCCAGCTTATATTGTCAATGATTATCAGTGTTTATCCTGTTTGGGAGAAGAATTTATTGAAAACGCTCTTTTTTTATTTAATAATCATTGGATAAGATTTTTAGTAAAAAAGGGGCTTGCAATAATGGTTAAAATAGTAAGAATATTTAAATAGTTTATTTATGAAAATAGTAGTGTTCAAAGGAGGACTGGGTAATCAACTCTTTCAGTATGCATTTTATAAATACCTTTCAAGAAAGGATGAAACCTTTTATTTCTACAATGATGCTTGGTATAATGTGAGCCATAATGGATTTGAATTAGATAAATATTTTAAAACTGATGATTTGAAAAAATGTAGTAGGTTTTGGATAATTCTGTTTAAAACCATTTTATCAAAATTATACCATTGGAAAATATATGTAGTAGGTTCTGTAGAGTATCAATATCCTAATCATTTGTTTCAAGCTGGATATTTTTTAGACAAAAAGTATTATGACGAAAATACTATTGATTTTAAACATCTTCTTTTGTCGGAAAAGAACCAATCATTGCTGAAGGATATTCAAAACTCAAATAGTGTTGGCGTGCATATAAGAAGAGGTGACTACATGACCAAACAAAATTTGGTTATATTTGGAAATATTTGTACGCAGAAATATTATCATGATGCCATAAGAATAATAACAGAGAAAGTAAATGATGCTGTCTTCTATGTTTTTTCTGATGATATTAGCTGGGTACAAACTCATTTGGATATACCCAATGCTGTTTATGTGAATTGGAATACAGGAGAATCCAGCATCTATGACATGTATTTGATGTCTTCCTGCAAATACAACATTATAGCCAATAGTACTTTTAGTTATTGGGCGGCACGATTAAATAAAAAAACTAATATGGTGATTTATCCCTCAAAGTGGTATAATACATTTACTCCTGATATTTTTCCTGAATCATGGTGTGGAATCTAAAAAATGGATAGATGATAATTACTCAGCTTATTTTTCTGCTCTTTATTATTTTTTTTATAAGATATAAAAAGAAGGCTGTTCTTTATATAATACCATTGTCTTTGTTTTTTACAATGCTTCCTGTTGTAAGAATAGGGGGTACGTATATTGGTCTTTGTGATGCGATAAATTTTGTTATATACGGGTATATTCTTGGTCGGAAAGATGCAAGGAAAGCTATATTCTGCAATCCATTGTTTTTACCTTTGTTTGGTAATTTTATATTGTTGTTATTAATTGCTTTGTATGGAACGGAACGGACTTCATTGTATGTGTTGTGGAAAACAATATCAAATGAAATACTTTTGCCACTTGCATTTATCTATTTTTTGCGAACAAAGAACGATATTAAATTAATTGTAAATCTTTATTTGAAAGTGTTTTGGGTGTTATGTATATATGGAATTATAGAGTTTCTATTAAATTATAATATAATTCTATATTGGCTGCAATCTCAGACTGATTTATCTTTTTGGGTAGATCATACCAATGATATCCGATATGGATATGGGCGATATAATTCATTTTTTCATTTTCCCATAACATTTGGAGATGCGTGCGTTGTATTCTTTTATTTTCTTACCTTCTTCTATAGTAAATATGAAGGAGTATTTATATCAAGGAAATCTTATATTAAGACTTTGTGTTTGCTTCTTATCGGTGTTTTTCTTGCTAATTCACGTGCCACTATTCTTGCATTAGTATTTGGATTGTTGCAATTTGACTATATAAGAAAGCCTAAAACTCTATTAATCGCTTTTTCTATCTTTTTAATCATGGTCTTGCCGTTTTCTGATTATATATTAAATGTATATCATTCCATATTTGATTTTACGGGTAATTATGATGTTGGTGGAAGCTCTATGGATATGAGAATGAGACAATTAGATATTTCTCTTTTTCTGTTTTTACAAAACCCTATATTTGGTGGTGGCTTGAGTATGATTTATTATTTAATGACAGATATATCAATCCCGGAACTTGCAGGTGCGGAGTCTCAATTATTTTATTTGTTGATTGAACGTGGTTTGTTAGGTATATTGGGATATCTATGGCTGATAATTTCAATGTGCAAATTATTGCCTTCATATAGAAAGTTCAACATGGTTTTTGTTGGTATCTGGGTATTGGCTTCTTTCGTATCATTAACAGTGGGATTATATATAAATTTTCCGATTATATTTTTGCTCATTATATATAAGAGTCAGAAACTTAATTTATTAAAAAGATAATGTTCTCTATTATTATTCCTCTATATAACAAGGCTGATTATATTGCAGAAACACTGAAGTCAGTTCTGAATCAAACATATTGTGATTATGAAGTAATCGTGGTGAATGATTCATCGACAGATAATAGTTTGGAAGTGGCTTCTAGTTTTCAGGATGAACGAATTCATATTTATACAAAAGAAAACGAAGGTGTATCAGCAGCACGTAACTATGGTATTATGCATGCTAAATATGATTATATTGCTTTTCTGGATGCAGATGATATTTGGGAATCTGATTATTTGGAATGCCAAAAGAAGTTGATAGAAATCTATCCTGATGCTGGGATTTATTCTACTGCTTTCTACTCTTTGGAAAAGGGGAAACGGAAACTTCGTAATGTATTGATTAACGAACACACACACTTCCTTGTTCATGATTATTTTAAAGAATCCGTAATGAATGGATTATCCATTTGCTGGACTAGCTCCTTGTGCTTAAAAAAAGAAATGATAAAGGAGATACCAATGTTTCGAGTAGGTATTAAGCGTGGTGAGGATTTGGACCTTTGGCTTAGAATAGCGTTGAATTATGATGTAGCCTATTTGAACCTTCCGAAAGTCTTTTATAGAACAGGGTTATCTGATAGTCTTACATCAGATTATTCTAAAAATGGAGAATTTCCTTATTACGAGTGGTTTAACTTTACATCGGAAAGTTCTTATTATAGAAAGTATGTGATTTTAGTTGTGTATATACATGCAAAAAATGCATTTATACATCATGATTACGATACATGTTTGGCCGAGTTGTGGAGTGTTAAAACTATTGTTTGGAGATTCAAATGGGCAGAGCGATTATTATTACTAGTAATTTCATGGATAAAAAGTAAATAATGAATATCATTTATTTTGTTCCCAATATTACCATTGCAGGAGGTATATTCCGTATAGTGTCAGACAAGATGAATTATTTGGCGGAAAATATGGAAGGACGGCTTTTTTTGGCATATTATGGTAATGGACAGGAAAAACCTATATATCCTTTGCACCCGAACATTCAACTGTTACCTATTGATATAGAGTGGAAGGTAGGCTTTGGAAAGAAAATTAATAGAGTATGGAAAAATATAAGTATTATACGTCACATATTTAAAAAATATAAGATAGATATTGCTGTCAATGCCAATGCTCCTTTATTGATATGGATATTACCATTTATTTGTCGGCGGATAAAGAAGATCCATGAGTTTCATTTTTCTTATAAAGGACAACAGATATTAGATGAGGAAATTTTTAAATCGCGAGGAAAGAAATTTTTAGTTCAATATTTAAGAAAGTGTTGTTTGACAAAATTCGATAAGGTAATTGCATTAACAGAGTCTGACAAGAAAATGTGGAATTTACCGAATATATTTGTAATACCTAATTTTAGCAATATACAACTACATGAAAGAAATGGTAGAAAAAGCAAAGTTGCTATATCAGCAGGTAGATTAGAATCTGTAAAAGGTTATAATCGATTGATTGCAGCTTGGGTGATAGTTGCACAAAAGTGTCCGGACTGGCAATTGGAAATTTGGGGTGAAGGAAGTCTGCGAGAAAGTCTTCAACGACAAATTGATGCTTTGCATCTTTCATCAGTTGTTCATCTGAAAGGTGTTTCACCTAGTATAGGTGAAGTATATTCTCATTCTTCTTTTTTTGTCATGTCATCTTTGTATGAAGGTTTCCCGTTGGTATTGGTGGAGGCGATGAATTGTGGCTTGCCTTGTGTTAGTTTTGACATTACTGGAGCAAATAGTATCATAGACAATGGTAAGAATGGATTTTTAGTGCCGGATAATGATGTAAATGCCTTGGCGGAAGCTTGTATAAAATTGATAGAAAATAAAGTATTACTAGAAGATATGGGTAAGCAGGCTTATATGTCGGGAAAATGCTTTTCAAAACCAAAGGTAATGCAAAAATGGTTAGACCTGTTTAGGGAACTGATGAGAGAATAAACCGCATGATTGGAAAGAAATATAACTACATACAAATTAGTTTACTATTAATATGTTAGAAAAGAAAATTGCATTGTTGACTTCTGTTACATTTAATAATATTGGTAACGGATTTATAGATTTGGGTGCTGAAGCTGCTTTGATGAAAGCATTACCGCTTAATGCTGAATTATTTAAAGTTAGCTCAAATGCTAATTTTGCAGCTACAATGGGACAAATGTTCATGCTGAAAGAAAACCCAATAATAAATTGGTTATGGGTACATACCATGCAAAGGGCTGCTAAAAAGCTTCATGACCGTTCATACAAAACGGTAAAAACGCAAAATATCTTTAGTATGGCCAGTATGGTTAAATGTGATTATTTTATAATTCCGGGATGTGTATTAACTGTTCCATTTTTTACGATTTATGGAGATTTAATAAAGAGAAAAGCAGAACAAGGAAGTAAGATTATTTTTTTAGGTGCAAGCGGAAACTTCTATACAGAATATGAAGTCAAATTTGTTTCTGAATATTTAAGAAAATTGCGGCCTTACGCTATAATGACCCGTGATAGCCTTGCCTATAAGTACTATGCAAATTTTACAAAAAATAGTTATAATGGAATAGATAATGTGTTCTTTGTGAATTTACTTAATTTACCCCAAATAGATACTGATTTAACACCGTATGTAGTATTGAATATTGAAGAACCTAAGCATTATAGGATAAAAGAAGAACTGAAAAATATTTTTAAAGAAAAGAATATTGTTTATTCTTATCATAAGCCTTTTCCTTATACAAAAGTTAGTAAGTTAGTAAAAAATGGAGTGATAGTATCTGATAATCCAATGGATTATTTACTCCTTTACCGGAATGCTTCAGAAGTTTATTCTGATAGAGTACATGCTTGTATCCCTACTTTGGCATTTGGAAATAAAGCAAGATTGTTTAGCAATAGTCCTAGGATAGCCTTGTTTGAAAATGCGAAAATTCCTGATGTAAGGGAAAGACTTGTCAGCATAGAAGGATTAAAAGAAATGCAGGACAAACAAATTGCATTTCTAGCTTCATTATTACAGTAATAAAGAGAATGGTAATATGAATATATTGTTTTTTTATCGTGTTTATCCTAATTATGGTGGTGTTGAGGTAGTGACAACTGTACTTGCCAATCGTTTTATAAAGGATGGACATGGTGTTATCATAGCTTCAATAGAACAACCGCATATTGAACTAGCTTGTCAATTACTACCAGATGTAAAGCTTGTCAAATTAGACTATCCTGTTTGTTCTATAAAAAATATGAGGAAGTTACATCGATTAATTATAAATGAAAAAATTGATATTATAATTAATCAGTGGGGACTTCCTTTTATGTCAACATTACTGTGTAGAGTGGCTATAAAAAGAACATCATGTAAATTGATTTCGGTATTACATGGTGCTCCAAATACGTCTAAATTAATTATTAAGGCACGTGATAAATGTGAAACAGTTTATAACCCTTTTTTGAAATACATATATCATGCTATAATGTATCTAAAAGAAGAGTTGGTAAAAGCTAGCATTCGTTATAATTGTAGCCATTGTGAAAAATATGTTCTTCTTTCATCTCATTTTATCAAGCCGTTAAGTGATTATGCACATATAAAGAGAACTGAGAATATTATAGCAATAGGCAATCCTGTTACTATTCCTGTGTATTTTGAAGAATGGGAGTTAAAACAGAAGAAGAAGCAGCTGTTATATGTAGGAAGAATGGATTATGAAAATAAACGAGTAAATAGAATAGTGGAAGCTTGGAAAGTTCTTTATGAAAAATATGTTGATTGGGAACTTGTTTTGGTGGGAGAAGGCCCTTATAAAAGTACATTGGAAGAATATATTAGAAGATATGATATTCAACGTGTTTGTTTCAAAGGCTTTCAAGTATCTCCTCCCATACAACATTATAAGGAAGCTTCTATATTTTTATTGACTTCTGATTTAGAAGGGTTTGGATTAGTAGTTATTGAAAGTATGAGTTATGGAGTGGTCCCAGTTGTGTATGGAAGTTATGAAGCTATATATGACATCATAGACAATGGAAAGTCTGGCTTAATAACTCCGATACCTTATAATAGTCAAAAAACAATTGACTGCATCAGCTTGCTAATCGAGAATGAAAAATTAAGAAAAGAAATGGCAAAGGAAGCCATGTGTAAGGCGAAATGTTTTACAATTGATTCTGTTATTACAAGGTGGTATAATCTGTTTGAAGAAGTATTATAAACTTCCATAAAAATAAATTATCATTTAATTTATGCTCCCTCTATTGCTTAATAAAATCATACAAACAGATAAATTGCTGTTTTTACATTTGGTTACTCAGAAAAACAGAATTTACACCTTTCTCAACCCCGTATCTTACCTCATAGCTTTAGAAAACAAATCCCTATTTGAACAATTCGATGGTATTTTTGCCGATGGCTCTTTACTGGTTTCTGCCATAAGATTAGTATACGGAAAGCGAGTGACCAGACGTAGTTTTGATATGACCTCCCTTGCTCCCGAATTGTTGAATTACCTCATGGAAAGCCGTAAAACGCTCTATATCGTAGCCTCGGGTCAAGAACAAGTGGAGTGTTCTGTGAAGATATTTCAAGAACAATATCCTGGGTTGAGAATAGCAGGATTCAGGAACGGATATTTCTCTTCGGATGCTGAAATGAATAAGGAAGCTTCTCATATAGTCGAATTAAATCCGGATTTTCTGATAGTAGGTATGGGGGCCTTGATGCAGGAAAAGTTTCTGCTTAAGGTAAAAAAGATGGGTTACCAAGGCATCGGCTTTACGTGTGGTGGCTTTGTTCACCAAACGGCAATGAATAGGATGCACTATTATCCGGACTGGGTTGATAAGATGAATTTGCGTTTCGTTTATAGAATGTATAAAGAGAAACATACACGTACAAGATATCTGCAAGCTGCATTCTTGTTTCCGGTACGCTTTATCGGGGAAAGAATTTTCGGATGAAAGAGCAGACTTTGCTTAGTAAGCAGTCAAAAATTGGCTCATAATTGAAATCTCTATCTTCGCTGCGAACAAAAATTTTAGGATTTATGTATAGC